>NZ_JBEXLR010000026.1:0-61935 GCF_040610095.1 Micromonospora sp. NPDC004540 | reverse complement strand
GCCGTCCGCGAGGCGTTCGACGCCCTGGACGCCGCGAATGACGCGACCCGGGAGGCCAACGCCGAGGCCGATACAAACCGCGCTGACCGACACGACGCGGCCGGGGGTGAGCCGTGATAGCCGCCAGCATCCTGCTCATCCTCGTCGCGGTCGTGCTCCTGGTGGCCGGGTTGGCCGGCGGGTCCAGCCCGCTGCTGATCACCTCGATCGCGGTCAGCCTGCTGGCCGCCGTCGCTCTCGTGGCGTTCGCCCGCCAGGTGACCGCCGCCCGGGCCACGGCGGGCCGGGAGACCGGCCCGCGCCGCCGGACCGCGCCAGCCGGCCCGTCCCACGACGAGCCGGAGATCCCGGTCCCGCACGTTCCGTCGACGGTCGGCACCGGTGGACCCGGGTGGCGGCAACCACCCGAGCCACCGGGAGCCGATCCGTTCGACTCCCCGGCCGCCGGGCTCGACCCGGCGGCGGATCCGTTCGGCCCGGCGGTCGACCCGCTCGACCCGCCGGCCGAGCCCTACTCGCCGCCCGCCCCGCGCGGCCCGTTGCGCGCCGAGACGGGGCCCGACGCCCCGGCACCCACCTCGCCGGCGCCGGACGGCCCGTTCGAGGGCGACCCGCCGGCCGAATTCCTCACCGCCGGAGAGGTCGCCCGGCTGGTCCGGCTCGACGGCGAGGTCCGGGTGGTCGACGGCCACCCCCGCTTCCACCTGCCCGGCTGCGCCCAGCTGGTCGGCCGGGCCGACGAGCCGCTGCCGGTCGCCGAGGCGGTCGGGCTGGGCTTCACCCCGTGCGGCCGCTGCGCGCCGGCCACCACCCTGCTCGCCGAGGCCCGGCCGCACTGATCATGGTGACCATGGACGACTCGCTCACCGTCGCCGTACGGGTGAAGCCCGGCGCCTCCCGGGCCCGGGTCGGCGGCCGGTTCGACGGGCCGCACGGGCCGGCCCTGGTCATCGCGGTGAACGCGCCCGCGGTGGACGGCCGGGCCACCGAGGCGGCCCGCCGGGCCCTGGCCGACGCGCTGGGCGTCCGGCCGGCGGCGGTCGCCCTGCGGTCCGGCGCGGCCAGCCGCGACAAGCTCTTCCTGGTCGAGCACCCGGCCCCCGGGCTGAACGAGGTGCTCCGGCGGCTGCGCGACGGATCGGCCGGGTGAGGACCCTCCGGACCGGCCGCGGATGACGCCGGGGCTCGATGTCGCGCTGCTGGTCGGCGCGGCGGTCCTGCTGGTCGCGGTGGGCGCGGTGCGGTTCTCCACCCGGCTCGGCGTGCCGAGTCTCCTGGCCTACCTGGCGCTCGGGGTGGCCATCGGCGAGGCCGGCCTGGGCATCCGCTTCGACGACGTCGAGCTGACCCGGGTGCTCGGCTTCTGCGCGCTCATCGTGATCATCGCGGAGGGCGGGCTGAGCGCCCGGTGGAGCACCCTGCGGCCGGTGCTCGGCCTGGCCACCGCGCTCTCCACGGTCGGCGTGGCGGTCAGCATCCTGGTCGTCGGCGTGGTGGTGCACCTGCTGCTCGGCCTGGACTGGCGGCTGGCGCTGCTCTACGGCGCGGTGCTCTCGTCCACCGACGCGGCGGCCGTCTTCGCCACCCTGCGCCGGCTGCGCCTGCCGCCCCGACTGGTGGCGACCCTGGAGGCCGAGTCCGGGATCAACGACGCCCCGGTGGTCATCCTGGTGCTGCTGCTGTCCCGCGCCGGGGTGGAGGCCGCTCACCCGTGGTGGTACGAGGTGCTCCTGGTCGGCTACGAGCTGGGCGTCGGCGCGGCCGTCGGGGTGGCCGCGGGGATCGCCGGCCGGTACGCCCTGCGCCGCGCCGCGCTGCCGTCGGCCGGGCTCTATCCGATCGCGGTGGTCGGCTTCACGGTGCTGGCGTACGCGGCCGGCTCGGTGCTGCACGCCTCGGGCTTCCTCGCCGTCTACGTGGCCGGGGTGCTGCTCGGCAACGCCCGGCTGCCGCACCGGCAGGCGATCCTGGGCTTCGCCGACGGGCTGGCCTGGCTGGCCCAGATCGGCCTGTTCGTGCTGCTCGGCCTGCTGGTCTCGCCGAGCCGGCTGGACGCCGCGGTGCTGCCGGCGGTGGTCACCGGGCTGGCCCTGCTGCTGCTCGCCCGGCCGCTGTCGGTGGTGGTGTCCGCGCTGCCGTTCCGGTTCCGGCTGCGCGAGCAGCTCTTCCTCTCCTGGGCGGGGCTGCGCGGGGCGGTGCCGATCGTGCTGGCCACCATTCCGCTCTCGCTGCGGGTGCCGGGCGCCGACCGGCTCTTCGACGCGGTCTTCGTGCTGGTGGTGATCTTCACGCTGCTCCAGGCCGGAACGCTGGCGCCGGCCGCCCGCCGGCTCGGGGTGACCGCGCCGGCCGAGGCGGCGGAGATCCTGCTCGAGACGGCCCCGCTGGAGCGGATGCGGGCCGATCTGCTCCAGCTCGAGGTGCCGCCGGGCTCCCGGCTGGGCGGGGTGCACGTGGACGAGTTGCGGCTGCCGGTGGGCGCCTCGGTGACCCTGGTGCTGCGCGACGGGGTGGGCTTCGTGCCCGGCCCGGACACCCGGCTGAAGGTCGGGGACAGCCTGCTCATCGTGGCCACCGCCGAGGTGCGGGACGAGGCGGAGCGGCGGCTGCGGGCGGTGAGCCGGCGGGGTCGGCTGGCCCGGTGGTTTGGCGAGTACGGCGAGGACCGGACCGGCTGATCTGCTAGCGTTCCCTTTGCCCCAATTGGTGGCTGTTCGGGGCTGAAACACGGTGCGACGGTGCGGCACGTTGTCGGACGCCTGTACGTTCCGTATTCTTGCCACCCTCCGGAGTGCGCGGCCTCGTCGCCGCGCGCCCGTTCTGTACTCGGGGGACGCCGACGCCGGCGATCCCCGCCCAGGCACGCTGACCGCCGCGGCACGCGGCTGAGGGAGCTGACGATGGCGAAGCCAGCCGACACCAGGACCGCCGGCCGCAAGCCGGTGGCGAAGGCCACCCGCAGCGCGGCGGAGACCGAGAAGATCCGGGCCGCCCTGGCGGCACGGCGGGACGAGCTCAACGCCGAGTACGATCAGACGCTGAGCGAGATCACCGAGCTGCAGCGCGACCGGCTGACCGACTCGGCCGGGGACGACCAGGCCGACACCGGCACCAAGACGTTCGAGCGCGAGCAGGAGATCTCACTCGCCAACAGCATCAAGGAGCGGATCACGCAGGTCGAGCGCGCGCTGGAGCGCCTCGACGAGGGTGGCTACGGCTGGTGTGAGCGGTGCGGCAACCCGATCCCGGTGGAGCGGCTCGCCGCCTTCCCGTCGGCCACCCTCTGCGTGAGCTGCAAGCAGCTGGAGGAGCGGCGCTGACGTCCGTTCCCCGGCGGCCGAACGGCAGACGGTGACCGCCACCGTCGCGAGCGTCGATGGGGAGCAGATGACCGCAGCACCGCCCGCCGGGTCCGGCACCGCCGAGTCGGGCACCGGCACGCCCCGCCGCAAGGCGACCGGCCTGCTGCTCGGCGTGGCCCTGGCCTCGCTCGTCGCCGACCTGGTCACCAAGCAGCTCGCCCTCTCCGAGCTCACCGGGCGCGGGCCGGTGTCGCTGCTCGGCGGCGCGGTCTACCTCAGCCTGACCCGCAACAGCGGCGCCGCCTGGAGCATCGGCTCCGACCACACCTGGGTCTTCCCGCTGATCACCATCGGCGTGATCGCCTGGATCGCCTGGATGGCGCTGCGGCTGCGGTCGCTGCCGTGGGCCGTGTCGCTCGGCCTGGTGCTGGGTGGGGCGCTGGGCAACCTCACCGACCGGATCTTCCGGGCCCCCGGGCACTTCGTCGGCCACGTGGTCGACATGGTCAGCCTCTTCGACCCGTACGGGCAGGTGTGGCCGGTGTTCAACCTGGCCGACAGCTCGCTGGTCTGCGGCGTGCTGCTGGCCGTGTTCCTGGAGCTGACCGGCCGGCAGCGGGACGGCTCCCGGGCCACCGCCGAGCGGTCCGACGACGAGACCCCCGCCGAGCAGCGGGAGCGCGCGTGACCTCCGCCTTCGCCGCCGGCGGCGACCACCGGTCCCTGCCCGTGCCGGACGGGCTCGACGGCATGCGGCTGGACCAGGCCGTCTCGCGGCTCTTCGGGCTGTCCCGCACGGCGGCGGCGGCCCTGGTCGACGCCGGCGACGCGCTGGTCGACGGCGCGGTCCGGCCCAACTCGCACAAGGTCAAGGCGGGCTCCTGGCTGGAGGTCACGCTCCCCGCGCCGGCCGCCCCGCCGACCGTGGTGCCGCAGGCGGTGCCCGGCCTCACCGTGGTCTACGCCGACGACGACATCGTGGTGGTGGACAAGCCGGTCGGGGTGGCCGCCCACCCCAGCCCGGGCTGGACCGGCCCGACCGTGATCGGCGGGCTGGCCGGGATCGGCCACCGGATCTCCACGAGCGGCGCCGCGGAGCGGCAGGGCGTGGTGCACCGGCTCGACGTGGGCACCACCGGGATCATGGCGGTGGCCAAGAGCGAGCAGGCGTACACCGCGTTGAAGCGGGCGTTCAAGTACCGAGAGGTGGAGAAGCGCTACCACGCCGTGGTGCAGGGCCACCCGGACCCGCTGCGCGGCACCATCGACGCGCCGATCGACCGGCACCCGCACCACGACTACCGCTGGGCGGTGGTCTCCGGCGGCAAGCCCAGCATCACCCACTACGACACCCTCGAGGCGTTCCCCGCGGCCAGCCTGCTCGACGTGCGGCTGGAGACCGGGCGCACCCACCAGATCCGGGTGCACTTCTCCACGATGCGGCACCCCTGCGTGGGCGACCTCACCTACGGCGCCGACCCGACCCTGTCCGCCCGGCTCGGGCTGAGCCGGCAGTGGCTGCACGCCCGCTCGCTGAGCTTCCTGCACCCGCGCACCGGCGACGAGGTCACCTTCGTCAGCGACTACCCGGACGATCTGGCCCGGGCGCTGGAGATCCTCCGCGACTGACCCGCCGATGAGCACCGACACCGAGCCGCCGCGCCGGTCGCGCTCCGCCGCGCTCACCTGGCTCGCCCTGGCCTGCGCGCTGGTGGTGCTGGTGGTCGCCGTGGCACAGCGGCGGGACCAGCCGGTCGGGGACCGCACGGTCGGCGAGGCGACCCGGGTCGGGGTGGCCGACGGCGACGCCGTACCGGCCTACCTGCGGGCGGCCGCCGACGAACTCGCCGGGCTCGACGCCCCGGCGCCCAGCAGCTACGCCCTGGTCTCGTTCGCCACCTACCTGACGCCGGCGCAGGTGGCCACCGCCCTGGGCGGCGCCCCGGTCTCCGCCGTGGTGGCGCGGGTGCCGGTGCCCGGGCGGCAGACCGAGATCGTCCGGATCGCCGCGCTGCGCGTCCCCGAGGACGTGGTGGCCGGGATGGCCGAGGTGGCCGTGCGCAAGGACCGGGAGGCCGCCGACTACCGGGCCCGCGCCGCCGCCCCGGCGGCCACCGCCGATCCCGGGCTGCGTCGGGTGTACGACACCGGGGCCGCCGTGGCGGCGCGGGAGGCGGCCGGCTACCGGGCGGGCTGCGCCTGCGTCTACGCCGCCGTGGTCCGGGACGCCCCGGCCGCCCTGCGGGCGCTGGCCGCCCGCCCCGGCGTCCGCGCGGTCGACCCGGCCCCGGAGGTGACCCGCCTGGACCGTACGGTGTTCACCCCGCCGCTGCCGGAGCAGCGGGACGTGGTCCGCCCGCCGGCCGACACCGGGCTCGCGCCGGCCTCCGGTATGGGCGATTCGTCGGAAGCCGCACCGACGGTGACCGGATCCTCACCGGCCGCGCGCCGGCCCGGCGCCGGAGCGGGACCGCCCAATCCCGCTCCCACCTCCTGAGACGTGCAGGTGGGCGGCACCGGGCCCGGCCGGGCGGTGAGGAGGGCCACCGGGGGATGTGCGAACCGGGGTGTGGTCCGAATAGGGTTTCGTTCGTAGCCTGTCAGGCGGAGATCGATGGGCTGGGGGAGGGGCGAGGCCTTGGACGGCAGCGAGACCGGTTGGGGTCGGCAGGCTGAGCCGGCACCACGGTGGCGGGCGCTGCTCGACCGGGCCCGGCTCGGCGGCCGCGGCGCGGAGCACCCCGATGTCGACCACCATGTCGAGGAGAGCCCGCCGCCCCCGGAGCCGCTGCCCCGGCGCGCCGCCGGCACCGGCTGGACGGGCCGGGCGCAGGCCGTGGCCCGCCCCGCCGACGGGTCGTTCGGCGCCGAGCCGGCCTACCGGGTCGAGGCGACCTACCGGGTGGAGCCGGCCTACCGGGTCGACCCGCGCTACGGCGGCGAGCCGGCCTACCGGGCGGAGCCCGCGTACCGCGCCGAGCCCGAGCCGCGCGCGGAGCCGTCCTGGCGCGCCGAGCCGGTCCACCAGCCGGAGCCGGGCTACCCCGAGCCCGAGGCGCGCGGCCGGGGCATCGCCTCGGTCGAGTCCCGGTACGCCCTGCTCGACGGCGGCTACCAGCCCGACCCGCCCCCGGTGGAGTCCCGCTACGCGCTGCTCGACCGGGGCCGCTACCGGCCGGAGGCCCCACCGGCCCCCGAGCCGGCCCCGGCCTATCCCACGCAGACCGAGGGCTACCCGGCCCGCATCGAGCCGGCCCGGGTGGAGTGGCGCGCCCCCGAGCCGGAGACCGACGTGGAACGGGCGGCCGCGGTGCTCCGCCGCGAGCTGGGCGGGCCCCGGGTGCTCGCCTTCGCCAACCCCAAGGGCGGGGTGCACAAGACGACCGCCACCGTGCTCGCCGCGGCCACCGTGGGCAGCGTCCGCGGGCGCGGGGTGCTCGCCTGGGACGACAACGAGCTGCGCGGCACCCTCGGCCTGCGCGCCGGCAGCGCCCGGCACGCGCGCACCATCCGGCACCTGATCCACGACCTCGCGCAGATCGAGATCCTGGAGGGCGACACCCTGCTGGAGCACCTCGACGACTACCTGCGGCACGCCTCCGACGGCTCGTACGACGTGCTGGCCGGCGAGGAGAGCCCGCGCTTCGCCCAGCGGCTGGACCAGTTCACCGTCAAGCGGGTGCTGGAGCTGCTGCGTCGCACCCACGACGTGGTCTGTGTGGACACCGGCAACAACGTGGAGAGCCCCAACTGGCGCACCGTGATGCAGGCCGCCGACCAGCTCGTGGTGACCACCGTGCCGCGCGAGGACGCCGCGTTCAGCGCCGACTGGATGCTCGACCTGCTGCACGAGGTGGGCATGGGCGAGCTGGCCGACAACGCGGTCACCCTGATCTCCTGCCCCACCCCCGGTCGCACCCCGCTCCAGGACGACCTGGAGCGGCACTTCGCCACCCGCACCCGGGCGGTCGCCGTGGTGCCCTACGACCCGGCGCTGGAGACCGGCTCCTCGATCGAGTACCACCAGCTCCAGGCGGAGACCCGGCAGGCCTGGCTCAAGGCCGCCGCGGTGATGCTGGAGCCGTTCACCCGCTGACCGCCACCGCGGCCCCGCGCCGCCCCGCCGCCTGAGAGGATCACCGGGTGAGTCCGGACACCCCTGATCCCGAGCGGGCCGCCGACGGTCCCGGCGCCGCCGACCGCCCGCCCGCCGGCGCGCAGAGCTCCCCGCGGCCCGACCGGCCCACCGACGGCGCCGCGCCCGACCGGTCCCCGGGCGCGGGACCGGCGCCCGACCGGTCGCCCGGCGAGGCTGAGGCGCCCGCCTGGCCCGGCGGCCTGCCGGTGCCCGCCGGCACCCCGGTCACCGCGCCCGGCGCGGACCCGCTCGCCGGCTACCCGGGCGTGGTCGGGGCCGTGCCCGGTGCGCCGTCCGGCACCCGGCGGGCCGGCGGCCGGGTCGCCGCGCTCGCCCTCGGCGCGGCGCTGCTGCTGACCGTGCTCGGCGCGCCCCTGGGCCTGCTGTGGGCGCTGGTGGCCCCGGGCACGCCGGTGCAGATGACCGCCGAGGGGGCGGTCTACGCCACCCCGCAGCCGGAGCAGCCGATCGCCGCGGACGGCTGGTTCAGCCTGCTCGGGCTCGGCTTCGGGGTGCTCGCCGCGATCACCCTCTGGGTGGTGCTGCGCCGCCGGCGCGGCCCGGTCGGCCTGGTCGCCGGTGCGCTCGGCGGGCTCGGCGCGGCGGTGGTGGCCTGGCAGGTCGGCCGCCGGATCGGGCTCGGCGCCTACCAGCGGCTGCTCGACACCGCGCCGCCCGGGACCGACTTCACCAAGCCCGCCGACCTGCGCGCCGGCGGCGTCGACTGGTACGGGCCGCTGCCCGTGCCGCACGGCAACCTGCTGCTGGCGGCGTTCGGCGCGGCCGTCACGTACACCCTGCTGGCCGGCTGGTCGCGGTGGCCCTCGCTGCGGCCGGAGCCGGAGTGGGACGGCGGCTGGGCGCCCGGCGGGCCGGGGATCAGTTCGGAACCGGGGGACCAGCCAGCTCGCTGAGCGGCACCGGGACCGCCCGGACCTGGCGCAGCAGCGTGGTCTCCCGGTTGAGCAGGCGCAGCTCGGCCCGGAGCCGGCCGGCGGTGTCGTCGATGGCGAGCAGCCGCTGCCGGTCGTCGACGGTCAGCGCCGCGGTCGCCGCGACCAGGTGCGACAGCACCGTGGGGTCCTCCGGCAGCTGCTCGGAGATCTCCTGCGGGTCGGGCCGGACCAGGCTCAGATATTGCCGGAACACCGAGATCACCCGGGCGGCCAGCAGGTCGGCGACCTCGTCGGTGCCGGCCGGCTCGGGCAGCCACTCCACCTCGGCGGTCAGGTAGGGCGCGGCGGCGTCGTCGACCTCGGCGACGCGGAACCGGCGCCGCCCCACCGTGACGATGTCGAACCCGCCGTCGGCCAGCTCGGTGACCTGCCGCAGCTCGGCCGTGCAGCCCACCTCGTGCAGCGTGACCTCGCCGCTGCCGGCGACGGGCCCGGACCCGCCCGGCGGCCCGGCCGGCGCAACCTCCCAGCCGGCCTGGATGGCCACCACCCCGAACTCGCGCGGCGCCCCTTCGGGCAGCCCGACCAGGTGGCGAACCAGCGCTTTGTAACGCTCCTCGAAGATGTGCAGCGGGAGGACCAGCCCCGGGAAGAGGACCGTCCCGAGCGGGAAAACCGGCAGCCGTGCGGTCACGTGATCGAGACTATCCCGATCGCGTCCCGGCGGCGTGTCCCGGCTCACCGTCCCGGCGTACGGGCGGCTCCGGCCGGCGCGCGGGCCGGCGGCCTAGACTCGCAAGGGTGTTGAATCGGATCGACCTGCGCGGCGGCGCGCGTGACCCGCGCCGCCTGCTGCCCCGTGCCCAGCTCGACGTCTCCGTGGCCGTCGAGAGGATCCGCCCCCTCGTGGAGGCGGTCCGCGAGCATGGCTACCCGGCGATCCGCGAGGCGAGCGAGCGGTTCGACGGCGTGTCCCCGGAGCGCCTGCGGGTGCCGGTCGAGGTGATCCGCGCCGCCGAGGACACCCTCGACCCGCAGGTCCGGGCCGCGCTGCTGGAGTCGATCACCCGGGCCCGCAAGGTGCACGCCGACCAGCGCCGCGCCGACCACACCACCCAGGTGGTGCCGGGCGGCACGGTGACCGAGCGCTGGGTGCCGGTCGACCGCGTGGGCCTCTACGTCCCCGGCGGGCTGGCCATGTACCCGTCGACCGTGGTGATGAACGTGGTCCCCGCCCAGGCGGCCGGGGTCCGCTCGCTGGTGGTGACCAGCCCGCCGCAGAAGGACAACGGCGGCCTGCCCGACCAGCGGGTTCTCGCCGCCTGCGCGCTGCTCGGCGTCGACGAGGTCTACGCCGTCGGCGGCGCCCAGGCCGTGGCCATGCTGGCGTACGGCGCGACCGTCGACCCCGAGGGCGCCGAGCGCTGCGACCCGGTCGACATGATCACCGGCCCGGGCAACATCTGGGTCACCGCCGCCAAGCGGCTGCTGCGCGGCGTGGTCGGCATCGACGCCGAGGCCGGCCCCACCGAGATCGCCATCCTGGCCGACGACACCGCCGACCCGGCGCACGTCGCCGCCGACCTGATCAGCCAGGCCGAGCACGACCCCCTCGCGGCCAGCGTGCTGGTCACCCCGTCGCCGGCGCTCGCCGACGCGGTCGACGCCGAGCTGGCCCGGCAGGTGCCGGCCGCCAAGCACGCCGAGCGGATCGGCACCGCGCTGCGCGGCGAGCAGAGCGGCGTCGTCCTGGTCGACGACCTCGAGGCGGGGCTGCGGGTGGTCGACGCGTACGCGGCCGAGCACCTGGAGATCCAGACCGCGGACGCCCGCGAGTGGGCGCTGCGGGTGCGCAACGCCGGCGCGATCTTCGTGGGCGCCTGGTCGCCGGTGTCGCTCGGCGACTACTGCGCCGGCTCCAACCACGTGCTGCCCACCGGCGGCTGCGCCCGGCACTCCTCCGGCCTGTCCGTGCAGTCCTTCCTGCGCGGCGTCCACCTGGTGGAATACACGCGCGACGCGCTGCGCGAGGTGGCCCCGCACGTGGTCACCCTGGCCGGCGTCGAGGACCTGCCGGCGCACGGCCAGGCGGTCAGCGCGCGCTTCCCGGGGGCGACGCCGTGACCACCCTCGACGACCTGCCGATCCGCGACGACCTGCGGGGCCTGAAGCCCTACGGGGCGCCGCAGCTCGACGTGCCGGTGCGGCTGAACACCAACGAGAACTCCTACCCGGTGCCCGAGCCGGTGGTGGAGGCGATCGGCAAGGCCCTCTCCGCCGAGCTGCGGGACCTCAACCGCTACCCCGACCGGGACGCCGTGGCGCTCCGCGCCGACCTCGCGGAATACCTCGGCCACGGGCTCACCGTCGAGCAGGTGTGGGCGGCCAACGGCTCCAACGAGATCCAGCAGCAGCTGCTCCAGGCGTTCGGCGGCCCCGGGCGCACCGCGCTCGGCTTCACCCCGGCCTACTCGATGCACCCGCTGCTGGCGCTCGGCACCGGCACCGGCTGGATCCCGGCCGCCCGCGACGCGGACTTCGGGCTGACCGCCGCCGACGCGGTCGCCCAGGTCCGGGCACACCGGCCCGACGTGGTCTTCCTCTGCTCGCCGAACAACCCGACCGGCACCGCCCTCGACCCGGCCGTGGTCGCCGCCGTGCTGGCCGAGGCGCCCGGCATGGTGGTCGTGGACGAGGCGTACGCCGAGTTCGCCCGGCCCGGCACGGTCAGCGCGCTGGCCGTGCTGCCCGGGCACCCCCGGCTGGTGGTCACCCGGACCATGAGCAAGGCGTTCGGCTTCGCCGGCGGCCGGCTCGGCTACCTGGCCGCCGACCCGGCCGTCGTGCAGGCGGTGCAGCTGGTCCGGCTGCCGTATCACCTCTCGGCGCTCACCCAGGCCGCCGCCCGCGCGGCGCTGGCCCACCGCGACGCCCTGCTCGGCACGGTCGCCGCGATCATGGAGCAGCGCGACCGGATCGTCGCCGAGCTGCGCGCCCGCGGGCACCGGGTGGCCGACAGCGACGCCAACTTCGTGCTCTTCGAGGTCGGCGGCGACCAGGCGACCGCCTGGCGCACCCTGCTCGACGCCGGCGTGCTGGTCCGCGACGTCGGCCTGCCCGGCTGGCTGCGGGTCACCGCCGGCACCCCCGCCGAGACCGACGCCTTTTTGTCTGCAGTGGAGAAGTTGTAGTGGGAGCGCGAGGAGTGAGCTTGCGAGCCCCGCAGTCGCGACCGAAAGGCGAGCAATGAGCCGGACCGCCCGGGTGGAGCGGATCACCAAGGAGACCAAGGTCCTCGTCGAGATCGACCTCGACGGCACCGGCAAGGCCGACATCGAGACCGGCGTCGGCTTCTACGACCACATGCTCAACCAGATCGCCCGGCACGGCGGCTTCGACCTGACCGTCCACACGGTCGGCGACCTGGAGATCGACGCCCACCACACCATGGAGGACACCGCGCTCGCCCTGGGCGCCGCGTTCGACCAGGCGCTGGGGGACAAGGCCGGCATCCGGCGGTACGGCTCGGCCACCGTCCCCATGGACGAGGTGCTGGTCCGGGCCGCCGTCGACCTCTCCGGCCGGCCGTACGTGGTGCACGACGAGCCGGCGCTCGCGCCGTACATCGGGCCGGTCTACCCGACCAGCATGACCCGGCACATCTGGGAGTCGTTCGGCCAGGCCGCCCGGGTGACCCTGCACGTGGACGTGCTGCGGGCGGCCCGGCCGGGCGGCCACCCGGACGCCCACCACGTGGTGGAGGCCCAGTTCAAGGCGGTGTCCCGGGCGCTGCGCGAGGCCACCTCGATCGACCCGCGGGCGGCGGGCGCGATCCCCAGCACGAAGGGAGCTCTCTGATGAGCGCGAGGAACGCAGCGCAGCGGAGTACCGCAGTCGCGAATGAAGGACGGCTCTGATGGGGCGGGCGCTGCCGACGCTGCTGCTGATCCTCGCCGGCGTGCTGGTCGGCGGGACCTGGTCGCTCTACAAGCAGGGCGCCGCCCGTGGCGCGGTGGTGATCACCGGGCTGCTGGCCGTGCTGGCCACCGCCGGCGGGCTCCTCTGGCTGCTTCCCGGGGAGGGCGCATGAGCGAGCGCAGCGAGCGAATCATCAAGCACAGCGCGCTGGTGCCTCAGGACGGCACGGAGCGCAGCGGAGTGCCGTCATGAGTAGGCGGGTCGTGGTGCTCGACTACGGTTCGGGCAACCTGCGCTCGGCCGAGCGGGCCCTGGAGCGGGCCGGGGCGGACGTCACCGTCACCGCCGACCTGACCGCCGCGGCCGAGGCCGAGGGCCTGGTGGTCCCGGGCGTCGGCGCGTTCGCCGCCTGCATGGCCGGGATCGAGGAACTGGGCGCGGGGCCGGTCATCGCCGAGCGGGTGGCCGCCGGCCGCCCGGTGCTCGGCATCTGCGTCGGGATGCAGGTGCTCTTCGAGCACGGCGACGAGCACGGCGTGGTCACCAAGGGGCTCGGGCTGCTGCCCGGCGGGGTGACCAGGCTGGCCGCGCCGCGGCTGCCGCACATGGGCTGGAACACGGTGCACGCACCGGCCGGCTCGGTGCTCTTCGCCGGCCTGCCGGCCGACGCCCGGTTCTACTTCGTCCACTCCTACGGGGTGACCGAACCGGCCGCGCTGGCCGCCGCCGGGGCCACCGTCACCACCGCGCACCACGGCACCGACTTCGTCGCCGGGGTCGAGCGCGGCCCGCTGTCGGCGGCCCAGTTCCACCCGGAGAAGTCGGCCGACACCGGGGCCATCCTGCTGGGCAACTGGCTGGCCACCCTTTGAGCAAAGAGCGGGCCCGGCGCCGGGAGGCGCGCCAGGCCGAGGTGGAGCGGGAGCGCGCCGCCCGCGCCCGCCGGTTGGCGCGCCGGGAGCGGCGGCGAGCCGTCGTACGCCGGTTGACGCCCACGGTGCGGCGGGGCCGGACCGGCCGGCTGCGCCGGCACAGCCGCGGCGAGCGGGCGGCCATCGTGCTGCTCACCGGCGCGGCGGTGGCCGGCATCTGGAGTTTCGTCGACGACCTGGCGCTGCGGCTGGCGTTGGTCGTGTTGTTGCTGCTGGTCCTGCCCGCGGTCGTGGTGATCGCGCTGGACCGACGTTGAAGATGCGAGGAGAGAAGCGTTGAGCCTCACCCTGTTGCCCGCCGTGGACGTCGCCGACGGCCAGGCCGTCCGGCTCGTCCAGGGCGCCGCCGGCAGCGAGACCGCGTACGGCGACCCGCTGGAGGCCGCCCTCGCCTGGCAGTCCGACGGTGCGGAGTGGATCCACCTGGTCGACCTGGACGCCGCCTTCGGCCGGGGCACCAACGCCCATCTGCTCGCCGAGGTGACCCGGCAGCTCGACGTGAAGGTCGAACTCTCCGGCGGCATCCGGGACGACGAGTCGTTGCAGGCCGCCCTGGGCACCGGAGCGGCCCGGGTCAACATCGGCACCGCGGCGCTGGAGGACCCGGAGTGGTGCGACCGCGTCTGCGGCGAGTACGGCGACCGGGTGGCCATCGGGCTGGACGTGCGCGGCCGTACCCTCTCGGCGCGCGGCTGGACCCGCGACGGCGGTGACCTCTACGAGGTGCTGGCCCGGCTGGACAAGGCCGGCGCCTCCCGCTACGTGGTCACCGACATCACCAAGGACGGCACCATGCGCGGGCCCAACCTGGACCTGCTGCGCGAGGTCTGCTCCCGCACCGACGCCCCGGTGATCGCCTCCGGCGGCGTGTCCACCCTGGACGACCTGCGCGCGCTGGCCACCCTGGAGCCGGTGGGCGTGGAGGGCGTGATCGCCGGCAAGGCGCTCTACGCCGGGGCGTTCACCGTCGCCGAGGCGCTCGCCACCCTGCGGGCCGGCGCGTGACGGCCGTCGCGGGCGACAGTTCCAGGTCGGAGCTGGAGCTGCCGGGTGGCGCGGCCGTCACCCGGCTCGGTTCGGGCGGCCCGTGGGAGGCGCTCTATGGCTACTGCCGGGTGGTCCGGGCCGGCGGGCTGGCCATCACGGCCGGCTGCACCTCCACGGTGGACGGCCGGGTGGCCCATGTCGGGGACGCCGCCGCGCAGACCGCCCAGGCGATCCGGATCGGCCTGGACGCGCTCGCCGAGGTCGGCGCCGAACCGGCCGACGTGGTGCGCACCCGGATGTACGTGACCGACCGGATGTACGCCGACGAGGTGGGCCGGGCGCACAACGCGGTGTTCGGCGTGGTCCGCCCGGTGGCCACCATGGTCGTGGTGGCCGGGCTGATCGACCCGGACCACCTGGTCGAGGTCGAGCTGGAGGCCTGGCTCGGCGACCGCTGACGGCCGTCCCCGCAGGTGTGGGGGCGGCCACTCCGCGGCCCATTAGGTTGTGCACAACTTAATCGGGCGCTATGTTTCCGGGGTGACCGATGATCTGGTGCTGCGCCGGCAGGTGTGCTTCGCCCTCTACGCGGCGTCGCGCGCCCTCACCGACGTCTACCGGCCCATCCTCGACGAGCACGGCCTGACCTACCCGCAGTACCTGGTGCTGCTGGTGCTCTGGGAGCGCGGCGACGACGCCCCCACGGTCTCCGAGCTCGGCGCGCGGCTCCGGCTCGACTCCGGCACGCTCTCCCCGCTGCTCAAGCGGCTGGAGGCGGCCGGGTTCGTGGTGCGCACCCGCTCGGCGGCCGACGAGCGCCGGGTCGAGGTGGGCCTCACCCCGCAGGGCCGGGCCCTGCGGGAGCGGATGGACGAGGTGCCCCGGCGGGTGGCCCTGGCCACCGGCCTCACCGAGGCCGAGCTGGTCGCCCTGCGGGACACCCTCACCCGGGTCACCGAGACGATCCACCGACAGAAGGAGCAGTGACCACCATGCAGGTGCTCTACACCGCGTCCGCGCAGGCCACCGGCGACGGCCGGGACGGCCACGTCCGCACCTCCGACGGCGGCCTCGACCTGGACCTGGCCATCCCCAAGGAGATGGGCGGCGCCGGCGGCGCGACCAACCCGGAGCAGCTCTTCGCGGCCGGCTACGCGGCCTGCTTCCACTCGGCGCTGCGCGTGGTGGCCCGGAAGGCCCGGGCGGACGTCTCCGACTCGGTCGTCGAGGCCGAGGTCGGCATCGGCCCGAACGGCACCGGGGGTTACGGCCTGGCCGTCACCCTGGTGGTCGACCTGCCCGCCGTCGACCGGTCCGCCGCGCAGCAGCTCGTCGAGGCGGCCCACCAGGTCTGCCCCTACTCCAACGCGACCCGGGGCAACATCGAGGTCACCCTGACCGTCCGGGAGGCCCGATGACCGCCAACCGGGAGATCCACCTGGCGTCCCGCCCGCAGGGTTGGCCGACCGCCGACAACTTCCGGCTGGTCACCACCGAGGTGCCCACGCCGGGGCCGGGCCAGCTCGTGGTCCGCAACCGGTTCATGTCGGTGGACCCGTACATGCGCGGTCGGATGAACGACGTGAAGTCGTACGTGCCGCCGTTCGCCCTCGACGCCCCGCTCGACGGCGGCGCGGTCGGCGAGGTGGTGGCCAGCGAGGCCGAGGGCTTCGCGCCCGGCGACGTCGTGCTGCACGGCCTGGGCTGGCGGGAGTACGCGCTGGTCGACGCCAAGGGCGCCCGGAAGGTCGACCCCGACCTGGCCCCGGTCAGCACCTATCTGGGCGTGCTCGGCATGACCGGGCTGACCGCGTACGCGGGGCTGCTCGACGTGGCGGCCATGAAGCCGGGCGAGACGGTCTTCGTCTCCGGCGCGGCCGGCGCGGTCGGCAGCATGGTGGGGCAGATCGCCAAGCTGCGCGGCGCCGGCCGGGTGGTCGGCAGCGCCGGCTCGCCGGCCAAGGTCGACCGGCTCCGGGCGCTCGGCTTCGACGCCGCGTTCGACTACCACGACGGCCCGGTCCGGGACCAGCTCCGGGCCGCCGCGCCGGACGGCGTCGACGTCTACTTCGACAACGTCGGCGGCGAGCACCTGGAGGCCGCCATCGGCGCCATGAACCTGCACGGCCGGGCCGCCATCTGCGGCATGATCGCGCAGTACAACGCCACCGAGCCGCCCGCCGCCCCGCGCAACCTGGCGCTGCTCATCGGCAAGCGGCTCACCCTGCGCGGCTTCCTGGTCGGCGACCACGGGCACCTGCGCGAGCAGTTCGTCCAGGAGATGGCCGGCTGGCTGCGGGACGGCCGGATCTCCTACGACGAGACGGTGGTCGACGGCATCGAGCGGGCCCCGGAGGCCTTCCTCGGCCTGCTGCGCGGCGAGAACCTGGGCAAGATGCTCGTCCGGGTGTGAGTCCCGACGCCTGGCGGTGGCCGGCCTCACAGGTCGGCCACCGCCGCGGCCGCGTTGGATAGGCTCGCCGCATGACGGTGGCGGTACGGGTGATCCCGTGTCTGGACGTGGACGCCGGGCGGGTGGTCAAGGGGGTCAACTTCCTCGACCTGCGCGACGCCGGCGACCCGGTCGAGCTGGCGGCCGCGTACGACCGGGCCGGGGCGGACGAGCTGACCTTCCTCGACGTCACCGCCTCCAGCAGCGACCGCGGCACCATGCTCGACGTGGTGCGGCGCACCGCCGAGTCGGTCTTCATCCCGCTCACCGTCGGCGGCGGCGTCCGCCAGGTCGCCGACGTCGACACCCTGCTGCGCGCCGGCGCGGACAAGGTCGGGGTGAACACCGCGGCCATCGCCCGCCCCGAGCTGATCGCCGAGATCGCCGACCGGTTCGGCCGCCAGGTGCTGGTGCTCTCCCTCGACGTACGCCGCGCGCCGGCGGGCACGACGCCCAGCGGCTTCGAGGTGACCACCCACGGCGGGCGCCGGGGCACCGGCCTCGACGCGGTCGAGTGGGCGGCGCGCGGCGCCGAACTGGGCGCGGGGGAGATCCTGCTCAACTCGATGGACGCCGACGGCACCAAGGCCGGCTTCGACCTGCCGCTGATCGAGGCGGTCCGCGCGGTCGTCGACGTGCCGGTGATCGCCAGCGGCGGGGCCGGCCAGGTGGCCCACTTCCCGCCGGCCATCGGCGCGGGCGCCGACGCGGTGCTCGCGGCCAGCGTCTTCCACTTCGGTGAGCTGACCGTCGGCGAGGTCAAGGACGCCCTGCGCGGCGCCGGCCACCCGGTCCGCTAGAAAGCGCCGGTCAAGGACGCCCTGCGCGGCGCCGGCCCCCCGGTCCGGCAGCAAGCGCCGGTCAGGGGCGGCCGGAGTGGCCCTCGGGGGAGCGGCGTGGCATCGGGATCGAGCGGACCACGTACTCCTGGACCGCGGCGGCGTGGTCGTCCTCGTCCAGGCGCCAGTCGGACTCGCCGGGGGTGGGGCGTCGGCTCAGCACGCCCTGCACGGTGTCCACCGTGGTGCCCAGCCCGGCGCTGGGCCGGGTGCGCCAGAGCCGCTCGCCGTCCGGGGTGACCCGGAACCAGCCGTCGGTGACGCTGACCAGGCCCGCGCCGGCGAGCCGGCGGACCGCACCCTCCACCTCGTGCCGCTCGGGGATGGCCTGGTTGAGGTGGTCGGCGGTGGAGAGGACGTCGGCGAGGCGCACGCCCTCCGGGCGCCGGGTGGCGGCGGCCCGGCGGTGCCGACCGGCGCCGCTCGCGATGACAAGTGAGACGAAGATCCAGGCGTCGCTCCAACGCCAACCGTTCTCCCCCATGAACGCATGATGCCCGGCGACGACGGCGGAGAAAACACCCGGTTTCGCTCCCGGACGTCGCCGCAGCTCAGCGACGTCCGGGGCGTCCCACCGTGTGGCGGTCGGCGCGGTGGAGGTGACGCTGCGTGGTCGACGGCGGGTCAGGCCGTCTCGCCGGCCGGCCGCGGCGCGCAGGGGACCGCCGGCTCGTCGGCCGGTCGGGCCGGCACCGCGAAGATCGGGATGAAGAACTGGGCGAGCGGCCCGATGGCCAGCGCGTACGCGACGGTGCCCAGGCCCACGGTGCCGCCGAGCAGCCAGCCCAGGCTCAGCACGGTCACCTCGATGACGGTCCGGACCAGTCGGATGGAGTAGCGGGGCCGGCGGGCGGTCCAGCCGGTCATCAGGCCGTCGCGCGGGCCGGGGCCGAGCCCGGCGCCCAGGTAGAGGCCGGTGGCGGCGCCGTTGGCGACGATGCCGACGACCAGCAGGGTGGCGCGGACCGGCAGGCCGTCGCCGGGCGGCAGGACGGCCAGGGTGGCGTCGACGACCAGCCCGATCACCACGACGTTGCTGATGGTGCCGAGGCCGGGGCGCTGCCGCAGCGGGATCCAGAGCAGCAGCACGAGCGCGCCGACCGCGATGGTGACGGTGCCGAACGAGAGGTGGGTCTGCCGGGCGAGCCCCTGGTGGAACACGTCCCACGGGTCGAGCCCGAGGCCGGACCGGATCATCAGCGCCATGCTGATCCCGTAGAGGGCGAGCCCGGCGTAGAGCTGGATGAGCCGCCGGGTCGGCCGGTACCGCAGATTGCCAATTTGTGCCATGCATGCCACCCTAGGGGCCAATCCTGCCCGTGATAGAGCCAATTTAGGAGGGGTGGCCATGACGAGCCAGGTGCGTGGCGTCCAATTGGCTCGGCTCCTCGGGCAATGGCATGCCCTGCCGGGCCGCCGGCGGAGCCCGGACTACGCGGCGCTCGCCGCCGCGGTCCGCGGGCTGCTCGCCGACGGCCGGCTCCCGCTCGGGGTGCGCCTGCCGGCCGAGCGGGACCTGGCCGAGGCGCTGCGGATCAGCCGGACCACGGTCACGGCCGCCTACCGGGAGCTGCGGGAGACCGGCCACCTGGCCAGCCGGCGGGGCGCCGGGAGCTGGACCATGCTCCCGGGCACCCACCGGGTGGCCAGCACCGGGCTCTGGACCCCGCTGGACGACCGGGACATGATCGACCTGGGGGTGGCCGCGCTCTCCGCCCCGGCGCAGCTCGTGCCGGCGGCCCGGGCGGCCGCCGAGGACCTGCCGCGCTACCTCGGCGGGGCCGGCTACCACCCCACCGGCATCATCGAGTTGCGCGAGGCGGTGGCCCGCTCATACACCGACCGCGGGCTGCCGACCAGCCCGGAGCAGATCATGGTGACCAGCGGCACCCAGCACGCGCTGGACCTGGTGCTGCGGCTGGCCCTGTCGCCCGGCGGCGGGGTGCTGGTGGAGTCCCCGACCTATCCGAACGCGCTCGCCGCGCTCTCCGCCCGGCGGGCCCGGATCACCACCCACGGGCTTGCCGCGGACGGGGAGGGCTGGGACGCCGACCTGCTGCTGGGCAGCATCCGGCAGACCCGGCCGAAGCTGGCGTACGTGATCCCCGAGTTCCACAACCCGACCGGCCACCTGATGGCGACCGACCTGCGCGAGCGGCTGGTCGGCGCGGCGCACGCCGCCGGGACCGACCTCGTCGTGGACGAGTCCTTCGTGGACCTGCCGCTGGACGGCACCCCGCTGCCGCCGCCGGTGGCCACCTTCGACCGGCACTCCCGGGTGATCAGCATCGGCGGGATGAGCAAGCCGTACTGGGGTGGGCTGCGGATCGGCTGGGTCCGGGCGTCCGCCCCGCAGGTGCAACGGCTGGCCGCCGCCCGGGTCGGCGTGGACATGGCCAGCCCGGTGCTCGACCAGCTCGTCGCGGTGCACCTGCTGGCCGAGGGCCCGAGCATCGTGGCCGCCCGGCGGGTCCAGCTCGCCGCCCAGCGGGACGCCCTGGTGAAGGCGATGGCCGACCGGCTGCCCGACTGGCGGGTCACCGTGCCGCGCGGCGGCGTGACGCTCTGGGTGGAGCTCGACGGCCCGATCTCCAGCGCGCTGGCCCGGGCCGCCGAGGAGGTCGGCGTACGCCTGGCGCCCGGACCCCGGTTCGGCCTGGACGGCACCCTGGAGCGGTTCCTCCGGCTGCCCTTCACCCTGCCCGCCGCGGACCTGGTGGAGGCCGTCGGCCGGCTCGCCGCGGTCCGCTACGACCTGGACCGGACCGGCCGCCCGCAGTGGCGGGAGCCCTCCGTCATCGCCTGACCCCGGCCGTGGCGCGCCGGGCGCGCGGGGGACAGCGCCCCGGCCGCGCGGCTGCCAGACTGGCCGCCGTGACGGACGGGACACGGCGCGGGCCACGGATGCGGGTGATGACCGAGGGCGCCTCGGTCACCCCGCTGGAACTCTTCTTCGACCTGGTGTTCGTCTACGCGCTCACCCAGGTGACCGCGCTGATGGCGGCCGACCTGACCTGGCCCGGCGTGGGTCGGGGCCTGCTGGTGCTGGCCCTGCTCTGGTGGTGCTGGTGCTGCTACGCCTGGCTCGGCAACACCGTCCGGGCCGACGAGGGCGTGGTCCGGGTGGTGCTCTTCGCGGTGATCGCCACCATGTTCGTGGTCGCCGAGACCATCCCGGAGGCCTTCGTCGACCTGCCCGGCGGGCTCTCCGGCCCGGTCGTCTTCGCCGCCTGCTACCTGGTCGTCCGGGTGCTGCACCTGACCATCTACTGGTACGCCGCCCGCGGCGACGGCGGGCTGCGCCGACAGCTGGTGCGGGCCGCCCTGCCGATGCTGGGTGGGGCGGTGCTGCTCTTCGCCGCCGCGCTGCTGCCCCCGTCTCTCACCGACGACCCGGGGCGGGTCGTCGCGCTGCGCACCCTGCTCTGGGTGCTCGCCCTCGCCGTCGACTACGGCGGCATCATGGCCATCGGCGCGGCGGGCTGGCAGATCTTCTCCGCCGCGCACTGGACGGAGCGGCACGGCCTGATCATCATCGTGGCGCTGGGGGAGTCCCTGGTCGCCATCGGCGTCGGGATCACCGCGCTGCCGATCTCCTGGCCGATCATCGTGGCCTCGTTCCTCGGCGTCACGGTGGCGGCGGCGCTGTGGTGGGCGTACTTCGACGTGGTGGCGATCGCCGCCGAGCGGGTGCTGGCCCGGGCGCGGGGCGCCGAGCGGGCCGCGCTGGGCCGGGACTCCTACACCTACCTGCACCTGCCGATGGTCACCGGGATCATCCTGCTGGCCCTGGGCCTCAAGAAGGTGCTGGCGTACGTCGGGGACGAGAGCCACCACCGGCTCACCGATCCGCTACACGGGCTGGGCCTGCTCGCCCTCTACGGCGGCGTGATCGTCTACCTGCTCGGGCACCTGGGTTTCCGGCTCCGCAACATGCGCTCGGTCAACTGGCCGAGAGCCGCCACCACGGTGCTGCTGGTGCTGCTCCTGCCGGTGGCCGACCACCTGCCGGCGCTGGCGGCGCTGGGGTTGCTCGCCGTGGTCTGCGCCGGGATGGTGGTGACCGAGATGGTGCTCTTCGGCGCGGCCCGCCGCGCGCTGCGCGACGAGTTCCTGGACGAGCACGGCGCCGGCGGCGCACCCGGGCGCTAGGCTGCCCGTTCCGGTACGGATCCGCCGATCGGCTCCGGCGCCGGCCGGGAACTGCGCAGACTGCCGGGGTGGGGAACGGCGGGGGTGCGCGGTGGTCGCGTGTGGTGCGGCCCGGCGCGCCGGGCTCCCGGACGACCCGGCTGGAGCTCTTCTACGACCTGGTCTTCGTCCTCGCGTTCCTCAACGTCACGAGCCTGACCGCCACCATCCCCACGCCGGTGAACCTCTATCGCTGCCTGCTGGTGCTGGCGCTGCTCTGGTGGTCGTGGACCGGCTTCGCCCGGCTCGGCAACGCGGTCCGCGCGGACCAGGGCCTGCTGCCGCTGGTCGGCTTCCTCACGGTGGCCGCGACCTTTCTGCTGGTGCTCAGCGTGCCCGGCGCGTTCGTCGACCAGCCCGGCGGGCTGAACGGGCCGCTGGTCTTCGCGGGCTGCTACTTCTTCATCCGGATGGCCCAGCTCGCGGTCTTCGCCTGGGTGGACCGGGCGGACGCGGTCCTGCGTCAGCGGCTGCTGCTGCGCGCCACGCCGCCGGCCGTGGCCACCGTGCTGCTGGTGGTCGGCGGCACGCTGCCCCAGCGGCTCGACGACCGGCCGCTCGCCGTGGCGCTGCAGTTGGCGCTCTGGACCGTCGCGCTGCTGGTCGAGTACGTCGGCGGGGTGACCCTGGCCGGGCGGTGGTGGGTGGTGGTCTCCGCCGGGCACTGGGCGGAACGGCACGCCCTCATGGTGCTGGTCGCGCTCGGCGAGTCGATCATCGCGCTCGGGCTCGGCCCGAAGACCGGGCTGCCGCTCACCCGCCCGGTGGCGGTCGCCGCGCTGCTCGGCGTCCTGGTCGTGGCCGCGCTCTGGTGGGCGTACTTCGACACCCTGGCGTTCGCGCTGGAGCAGGCGCTGCACCACGCCCGGGACGCGGACGCCCGGCTCCGGCTGGCCCGGGACGTCTACACGTTCCTGCACCTGCCGATCGTCGCCGGCATCATCTTCTTCGCCCTCGGTCTCAAGGATCTGCTCGCCGAGTCGGCCAGCCCGGCCACCCCCACCTGGGGCGAGCCGCTGGGCGGCTTCTGGGTCACGGTCTTCTACGGCGGGGTGGGCCTCTACCTGCTCAGCCTCGCCGGTTGCGCGCTGGTGGCGCTGCGGGAGGTGCACCGGCCGCTGCTGGTCACGGTCGTGGTGCTCGCCGCCGTCGCCCCGTTCGCCGCCCGGATCCCGGAGCTGGCCGCGCTGGGGCTGCTGGCCGTGCTCACCACCATCGGGGTGCTCGCGGAGACGTTCAGCGAGGACGGCCGGCGGCGCCAGGTCCGGCAGCTCGCGCTGGAGGAGCAGCTCGCCACGGAGGCGGACCAGAGCCACTGGCGCCAGGGGCACCTCTGACCCGGCACGGGAAGCGCGGCGGCGGCCGTGCCCCGGGACGGAGGGGCACGGCCGCCGGGCGGTGCGGGCCGGCTAGAGCTCGGCCAGGGTGCCCGCGTACATCTTGTCGATCTCGTCGGCGAAGTTGGTCTCCACGCTCCGGCGCTTGATCTTCAGCGACGGGGTGACCTCGCCGTCCTCGATGGTGAGGTCCCGGGGGAGGATGGCCACCTTCTTGATCGTCTCCCAGCGGTTCAGCTTGCCGTTCAGCTCGGCCACGTAGCCCTCGACCATGGCCTGCGCCTCCGGCGAGGTGACGATCGCGGTGTAGTCGCGGCCCTCCAGCGGCGTGCCGGCGGCCCACGCCTTGATCGCGTCCGGGTCGAGCGTGACCAGCATGGTGCAGTAGTTGCGCGCCTGCCCGATCACCAC
The DNA here is from genome assembly GCF_040610095.1 of Micromonospora sp. NPDC004540. Classification (NCBI taxonomy): domain Bacteria; kingdom Bacillati; phylum Actinomycetota; class Actinomycetes; order Micromonosporales; family Micromonosporaceae; genus Micromonospora; species Micromonospora sp. NPDC004540. The sequence continues at coordinate 38,532 of NZ_JBEXLR010000026.1, read as the reverse complement.
CGCCTGCGAGGTGTACGGGCAGACGGCCTTGAACATGCCCTCGATGTGCGACGGCGCGATGTACTTGCCGCCGGAGGTCTTGACCAGGTCCTTCTTCCGGTCGGTGATGCACAGGTAGCCGTCGTCGTCGAGGGTGCCGATGTCCCCGGTGCGGAAGAAGCCGTCCTCGGTGAACGAGGCCGCGGTCTCCTCGGGCAGGTTGTGGTAGCCGCGCATGACCGGCTTGCCCCGGACCAGGATCTCGCCGTCGGTGTCGAGCCGGCACTCCAGGTCGCCCATGGCCCGGCCGACGCTGCCGATCTTCAGCCCGCCGGGCGGGTTCACGAACGCGCCGGCGCTGGTCTCGGTGAGCCCGTAGCCCTCCGAGATGGGCAGGTTGGCCGCGGCGAAGAAGGTGCCGATCTCCTTGCTCAGCGGCGCCGCGCCGGAGACCAGCACCCGCATCCGGCCGCCGAGCCGGGCCTGGAGCTTACTGAACACCAGCTTCTCGGCCAGCGCGTACTTGAGCTTCAGGCCGGCGGGGACCGGCTTGCCGGCCTGCTCCAGCGCGACCTTCTCCTTGCCCACGGCGACGCCCCAGGCGAAGATCTTCGCCTTCGCGCCGCCGGCGCCCTGTGCCGTGGTCACGGCCTTGTTGTAGACCTTCTCGAAGACCCGGGGCGCGCCGCACATGAGCGTCGGCCGGATCACCCCGAGCAGGTCGACCAGCTTGTCCACCCGCCCGTCGACGTAGGTGGGCAGGCCGACGTGGGTGGCGCCGCAGAGCAGCGTCTTGCCGAACGAGTGGGACAGCGGCAACCACAGGTACTGCAGGTCGTCGACGCGCAGCAGGCCCAGCTCGGCCTGCGCCACACCCTCCCAGCACCAGCCGCCGTGCAGCAGCTCGACGCCCTTGGGCCGGCCGGTGGTGCCCGAGGTGTAGATCAGGGTGGCCAGGTGGTCCGGGCCGATCCCCGCGACCAGCATGTCGATCAGGTCGGGCTCGTTCTCCAGGGCCCGGGCCCCCCGCTCCTCCAGCTCGGCCAGGGTGAGCTGCGGGACGGAGGCGGCCGGATCGGGCGCGCCGTCGAAGAGCACGACGTGGGTCAGCGCCGGCACCGCCGTGCCGGCGATCTTCGCCGCCTGGGTGGGGTTCTCGGCGAAGAGCACCTTCGACCCGGAGTCGGCGACGATGTAGGTCGCGTCGTCCGGCTCGGTGGTCGGGTAGACGGTGGTGGTGGCCCCGCCGGCACACATGATCCCGAAGTCGGCGAGCACCCACTCCAGGCGGGTGTTGGCCAGGATCGCCACCGGGTCCTCCAGGCCGACGCCGAGCCCGTGCAAGCCGGCGGCGATCGCCTTGGCGCGCTGCCCGACCTGGTCCCACGTCAGCCAGACCGGCCCCGAGTCGTCCGGGGCGGGATGGGCGAACGCGTGGCGGTCGGGGGAGTCCGCCACACGCTTGAGGAACATGTCGGGTACGGAACGGTACGGTACATCGAGAGCCATCGCTGTAGCCGCCTTCGAGGGTGGAGGGACGTGACGGGGGTCACGCCATTCTGCGGTTACCGAAGAGTATTGCCTCGACCCGGGTAGCGGCTAGCCCTGTTGGCCTGCGGCGATCCGCGTCCCGGGAGGTGGAACGCGCGTTCAGGCGTACCGGGTGGCGGCGCGGGACCAGTCGTAGGTGGCCCGGATCCAGTTCCGTCGGGTGGCGAGGAAGGCCCGCACCCCGTCGTCGCCCGTGGCGGCCTGCGCCGCGTCCCGCTCGGCGTACGCCGCCAGGGCCTCGTTGAACCGGGTGGCCGCCGCGCGCAACGCCGGCTCCTCGCCCTGCCCGGTCTCGCTGGCGATCGTGGTCACCAGGTTGTGCGCGTCCGGGCCGGTCGCCCGCTCCTTGTCATAGGAGAAGAGGTCGTTGCACCAGCAGACCAGGTCGGTGGCGAGCGCATCCAGGTCGGCCAGCGTCGGGTCCGCCCGTCGGCCGGGGTCGGACCGCTCCGGGTGCGCCAGGTCGGTCACCGTGAAGCTGGGCCGGACGCCCCCGGTGTGCCGGCGCATCTGCACGTACTCGGCCACCCCGGGCACCCGGCGGTGCTCCCGGTTGGCCGCCTCCCAGAGCAGCGCCAGCAGGTACTCCCGCAACTGGCTGACCAGCCTCAACAGCAGGCCCGGCCGCTTCCGCTCGCGGACCCGCCGGCACAGGTCGTCCAGCGCCACGGCGAGCGGGCCGGCGCCCGCCGGGGGCGGCACGGCCGGGTCGCCGTGCCGGTCGAGGACCTCCAGCAGCGCCGCCACGGTCGGCGCCAGCCGGGTCGGGCTGGCGCCCAGGCCGTCCTCGTCGCAGGCGTCGTCCATCACGAACAGCCAGCTGATCAGGTCGGCGAGCAGCCGCAGGCCGTCGACCGACGCGTCGGGGCAGGCCCGTCCGGCCAGCTCCACCGGGTGGGCGCCGGCCAGCCGGCGCAGCCCGGCCGGGGTGTCGATCAGGCCCAGGTCGCCCACCCAGTCGGCGCTCTCCCCGGCGACCAGCTCGACGGCGGCGTGCCGGCGCGCCGGGAAGGGGGGTTCGTGCAGTGCCGAGAGCGCGAAGCCTCGCATCCGTCTCCCCTGTCCCGCCGCCCCGGGGTTGGGCGGCGGCAGGAGCGTACGGCAGCCGGGATCGGCCACCGTCGCTGGCCCGAGGCGGTTCCCGCCGGGCCGGCGACGGGGCCGGCACGCCCGGTCAGAGGCCCAGGCTGGCCGCCCGCAACCGCTCCGCCGGCTCGGCCGGGCCGTCCACCTGGACCCGGGCCACCCGCTGCCGGCCGGAGACGAACAGCACCAGCTCGCCCGGGGCGCCCACCACCCGCAGCCGCTCGCCGCCGCGACCGACGGCGCGCTCGCCGTAGCCGGGGGCCTGGATCAGCAGGTCGGCCGGGAAGCGCCGCAACGCCAGCCGGGCCAGCACGGCGGCCCGCTTCCAGAGCGCCGCCTGCTGCCGGGCCGGCAGGTCGCGGGGGAGCCAACCGGGTCGGGCCCGGCGCACGTCCTCGTGGTGGATGAAGAACTCCAGGCCGTTGGCGAGCTCGTCGGTGAGCGGGTTGCTCACCGGGCTCCACAGCGGCGGGCGGCGGACCCGGGCCACCAGGTCCGCGTACGGCCCGGCGGCCACCCGCCGGCGGACCGCCTCGCCGTGCCCGCGCAGCGGCGGCAGCAGGATGCCGCCCGCCGCGTCCGGCCGGCGCTCCCGCACCAGCAGGTGCGCCGCCAGGTCACGGGTGGTCCACCCGTCGTTGACCGTCGGCGCGTCCGGTCCCAGCTCCAGCATCAGGTCGGCGAGCGCCTCGCGCTCCGCTCGGGCGTACCGCGGCATGGCCCGATCGTAGGCCCGGCGGGGCCGGTCGGGGTGCCCGGCGCGGCCCGGCGCCGGCGTCCGCCGGCCGGCGGCCGGCCGGCCGCCCGGGCATCCGCCCTGGTGGGCGGGGTCGACCGGGAAGGAGTGACGGCGGACATATCGGGGCCGGGTCGGCGAAGCCGGTGTCGAGCGGTAAGGATGAGGGAGAAAACTGTCGCTTACGGCGGGGGAGAGCGTGGCGAGCAAGACAAGTCGGGACGTGCTCGGCAGGGGACTACGGGTACTCGGCCGGGCCATCCGGGAGCAGCCGCGCATCTTCGCGGTCGCGGTGGCCGGCAGCGTGCTCTTCGGCCTCATGGTGATCGCCAGCGCGTTCGTGGTCGGCGCGGTGGTCGGCAAGATCGTGGTCCCGGCGGTCGCCCGGGGCTCGGTGACCGGCGGCGCCCTGGCGCTCGCCGCGGCCGCGCTGTTCGGGATCAGCGTGCTGCGGGTGGTCGGCATCTTCGGCCGCCGGCTGGGCGCCGGCTACATGCAGTACCGGCTCCAGGCCGCCTACCGCCGCCGGGTCACCCGCCGCTACCTCGACCTGCCGCTGGCCTGGCACCACCGCAACGCCACCGGCACCCTGCTCTCCAACGCCAACTCCGACGTGGAGGCCGCCTGGTACCCGATCGCGCCGCTGCCCTTCGCCGTCGGCACCCTGGTGATGCTCGTCGGCGCGGTGGTGTCGCTCTTCCTCACCGACTGGGCCCTCGCGCTGGTCGGCCTCGCCGTGTTCCCGGCGCTGTTCGCGCTCAACGTGGTCTACTCCCGCCGGATGGCGCCCCGCCAGGCCCGCGCGCAGCGGCTGCGCGCCGAGGTCAGCGGCATCGCCCACGAGAGCTTCGACGGCGCCCTGGTGGTCAAGACGATGGGTCGCGAGGCCCAGGAGACCGCCCGGTTCGCGGCCCGGGCCGGCGACCTGCGCGACGCGCTGATCTCCGTGGGCAGGCTCCGCGGCGTCTTCGACCCGATGCTGGAGACGCTGCCCAGCCTCGGCACGCTGGCCGTGCTGGTGGTCGGCGCGATCCGGCTCCGGCAGGGCGCGATCACCGTGACCGAGCTGGTCAGCGTGGCCTTCCTCTTCACCGTGCTGGCCTTCCCGGTCCGGGCCATCGGCTGGGTGCTGGCCGAGCTGCCGCGCAGCGTCGCCGGCTGGGACCGGGTCCGCCGGGTCCTCGACGCCACCGGCGAGATGCCGTACGGCGAGGTGACCCTCGACCCGGCCACGCCGGCGCCGGCCACCCTCGCCTTCCACGACGTGCACTTCGGGTACGAGCCGGCCGAGGCGCACCTGCCCGGCACCGAGGTGCTCGGCGAGGTCACCTTCACCGTGCCGGCCGGTAAGACGGTCGCCCTGGTCGGGCCGACCGGCGCCGGCAAGTCCACCATCACCTCGCTGGCCGTGCGGCTGGTCGACCCGCGCACCGGCATGGTCACCCTCGACGGGATCGACGTGCGGGAGCTGACCGCTGCCTCGCTGGCCTCGACGGTGGCCCTGGTCGCCCAGGTGCCGTTCGTCTTCGACGACACCGTGCGCGCCAACATCACCCTGGACCGTGCCGGCATCGGCGACGAGGAGGTCTGGGCGGCGCTGCGGCTGGCCGAGGCGGACGGCTTCGTGGCCGCGCTGCCCGACGGGCTGGACACCATGGTCGGCGAGCGGGGCACGTCGCTCTCCGGCGGGCAGCGGCAGCGCCTCACTCTGGCCCGGGCGATCGCCGGCCGGCCCCGGCTGCTGGTGCTCGACGACGCCACCAGCGCCGTCGACCCGCGGGTGGAGGCGGCCATCCTGGCCGGCCTGCGCGCCCCGGCGGCGGGCGGTGCGCCCGCCTCGATCCTGGTGGTCGCCTACCGGCGGGCCACCATCGCGCTCGCCGACGAGGTGATCTACGTCGAGCACGGCCGGGTGCTGGCCCGCGGCACGCACACCGACCTGCTCGCCACCGTCCCCGGCTACGCCGACCTGGTCACGGCCTACGAGCAGGCCGAGCACGAACGCGAGCAGACCCGCACGTACGACGAGGTCACCCCGCTGACCTCCGGCCTGGAAGTCGAGGTTGACCGGTGACCAGTGTGGCTGCCGAACAGCGGACCGAGTCCACCTGGCGGACGCTGCGGCGCGGGCTGGCGCTCTCCCCGGAACTGAAGACCGGGCTGGCCGGCACCGTGGCGCTGGCCCTGATCTATATGATCGGCCGGGTCGCCGTGCCGGTGGCCGTGCAGCGCGGCATCGACCACGGCATCGTCGGCGGCCTCGACCTGGACGTGGTCACGCTGACCGTGGTGGTCACCGCCGCCGTGCTGGTGGTCACCACCACCTGCGGCTACCTGATGATGCGCCGGCTGTTCACGGTCAGCGAGACCGCGCTGGCCGGGGTGCGCACCCGCGCGTTCCGGCACGTGCACGACCTGTCCATGCTGCACCAGCAGTCCGAGCGGCGCGGCTCGCTGGTCTCCCGGGTCACCAGCGACGTCGACCAGATCACCCAGTTCCTCCAGTGGGGCGGCGTGATCCTGATCGTCAACCTGGGGCAGCTCGTGGTGACCACGGCCGTGATGCTGGCCTACTCCTGGCAGTTGACCCTCGTGGTGCTCGTCGCGTTCGCGCCGGCGGTGCTGGTGATCCGGCTGCTCCAGCGCCGGCTGGCCGGCGCCTACGGGCTGGTCCGGCAGCGGATGGGCACGCTGCTCGGCACCATCGGCGAGAGCGTGGTGGGTGCCCCGGTGATCCGGGCGTACGGGATCGCCGGGCGCACCGCCGGGCGGCTGGACGCGGCGATCGAGGGGCAGCGGCGGGCCCAGCAGAAGGCGATCCGGATCAGCATCCTGGGCAGCTCGGTCGGCGAGCTGGCGGCCGGCCTGGCCCTCGCGGGCGTGGTGGTGGTCGGGGTCAACCTCGGCGTCGACCGCACCCTGTCCATCGGCCAGCTCACCGCGTTCCTGTTCCTGGTGACGCTCTTCATCCAGCCCGTGCAGATCGCCACCGAGGTGCTCAACGAGGCGCAGAACGCGATCGCCGGCTGGCGTCGGGTGCTCGACGTGCTGGACGTCGCGCCGGACGTGGCCGACCCGGGGCGGCAGGGCCGGGAGCTGCCGCCCGGCCCGCTGGACATCCGCTTCGCCGGGGTGACCTTCGCCTACCCGGGCGGGCCGCCGGTGCTGCACGACGTGACGCTGGAGATCCCGGCGAAGAGCCGGGTGGCCGTGGTCGGCGAGACCGGCAGCGGCAAGACCACCTTCGCCAAGCTGCTCACCCGGCTGATGGACCCCACCGAGGGCGAGGTGCTGCTCTCCGGCGTCGCGCTGCGGGAGGTGCGCTTCGACTCGCTGCGCTCCCGGGTGGTGATGGTGCCGCAGGACGGTTTCCTCTTCGACACCACGGTCGGGGAGAACGTCCGCTTCGCCCGCCCGGAGCTGACCGACGCGCAGCTCACCGCCGCCTTCACCGAGCTGGGCCTGGCCGACTGGCTGGACGGGCTGCCGGCCGGGCTGGACACCCCGGTGGGCGAGCGCGGCGAGGCGCTCAGCGTCGGCGAGCGGCAGCTCGTCGCGCTGGCGCGGGCGTACGTGGCCGACCCCGACCTGCTGGTGCTCGACGAGGCGACCAGCGCCGTGGACCCGGCCACCGAGGTGCGCCTCCAGCGCACCCTGGACGCGGTCACCCGGGGCCGGACGACGCTGGCCATCGCCCACCGGCTCTCCACCGCCCAGGCCGCCGACGAGGTGATCGTGGTGGACCGGGGGCGGGTCGTGCAGCGCGGCCCGCACGACGAGCTGCTGCGGGATCCGGAGTCGGTCTACGCCCTGCTCTACGCCTCCTGGTTGGAACAGACCCGCTGATCGTCGCGGGTCCACCTGGGCTGGAACAGACCCGCTGATCTTGCGGGTCAGCGGGAGTAGAACTCCACCACGAGCTGCTCGTCGCAGATGACCGGCACCTCGCGCCGGGCCGGCTCGCGCAGCAGGGTGGCCCGCAGCCCGCTCAGCTCCACCGACAGGTACGGCCGGGGGCTCTCGTCGGCGTGCGCCCCGGCGGCGGCGAGCTGGAACGGCGGCAGCGTCCGGCTGCGCTCGCGGACCGCGACCACCTGGCCCGGGCGGAGCCGGTAGGAGGGCCGGTCCACCTTGCGGCCGTCGACGGTGAAGTGGCCGTGCGCGACGAGCTGGCGCGCCTGGTAGATGCTGCGGGCCAGCCCGGACCGGAGCACCACCGCGTCGAGCCGCCGCTCCAGGAGGGCGACCAGGGTCTCGCCGGTCTTCCCGGCGCCCCGGACCGCGTCGTCGAACGCCCGCCGGAGCTGGCCCTCGCTGACGTTGTACTGGTGGCGCAGCCGCTGCTTCTCCAGCAGCCGCACCTGGTAGTCGGAGGTGCCGCGCCGGGACCGGCCGTGCACGCCCGGCGGGTAGGGGCGCCGCTCGAAGTACCGCACGCACTTGCGGGTCAGCGGGATGCCCAGGGACCGGGAGAGCCGGGCCTTGGGCCGGGGGTGGTTCACGTCGACGTCTCCGATCGGATGGTCTAGCCTGCTACTTAGGTAAGCCTAACCTATTATGAGGAGGGATCATGCGGCCCAGCCCGGCGGAGATCGTGCGTACCCTGGTCGCGGGCCGGCTGCCCGCCCTCGTCCACCTGGCCCGGCGCCCCGGTCCGCACCAGGCCCGGCATGTCACCGACCCGGACGGGCGGGTCCTGCTGCTGGTGCCGGTGGTCAGCGACCTGGCCGCGGCGCTGGTCCCGCCGGACGGCGACACCGAGGTGGCCACCGTGCTGGACGTGCTCGACCTCCCGCCCGCCGCCGGCGCGCCGTCGCTCGGCCGGGCCTGGGTCTCCGGGTGGGCCGCCCGCCTCGACGGCGACGAGGCCCGCAACGCCGCGGTGGACTTCGCCACCGTGCAGCCCACCGGCGACCTGCTCGACGTGGGCATCCGCTTCCACCTGCACCGCTTCGAGGTGGTCGAGGCCCGCTGGGAACGCGCCGGCGCCACCCGCCGGATCGACCCCGACGCGTACGCGGAGGCCGAGCCCGATCCGCTGCACCCGGTCGAGGCGGAGCTGCTGGCCGACCTCGCCGACCACCACGGCGACCAGGTGGCCGCCTACCTGCGCGGGCGGCTGGGCCTCGCCGGGTCCGAGGCCGGCGGCCCGCCCCGGGTGGTCCGGATCGACCGGTACGGGCTGCTGGTCTCCCACGGCCGGCCCGGCGCCCGTCGCCGCACCCGGCTCGCCTTCGCTTCCCCGGTCGCCGACCCGGCCGAGCTGGCCCGGCTCCTGCACCCGATGCTCTGCCCGCGCGCCGCCGGCCGCGCCTGACGGGTCAGTCCAGGTCGCCGGTGAGGTAGCGCTGGACGGTCGGGCCGATCGCGGCGACCAGGGTCTCCGGGTCGGCGGAGGCCACCGGTTCCAGCCGGATGACGTAGCGCATCATGGCCAGGCCGGCGACCTGGGTCGCCACCAGCGCGCCCCGCAGCGGTAGCTGCGCCGGGTCGACGTCGAGCTGGTCGAGGACCCGCCGCAGCACCTGGGTGACCAGGAACTCGCGCAGCATCCGCGCGGTCCACTCGCTGCTCACCGCCGAGCGGAGCAGGGCGACCCCGGCCCCGCCGACGGGCGAGTCCCAGACGGTCAGGAAGGTGCGGACCAGGCGTTCGCCCACCCCGTCCGGGCCGCCGGCCAGCACCGCGGGCAGCAGCCGAGCCGGGTCGATCGGGATCGCCACGGTGGCCCGGAACAGCTCCTCCTTGGTGCCGAAGTAGTGGTGCACCAGCGCCGGGTCCACCCCCGCGGCGGTGGCGATCGCCCGGATCGAGGCGGCGTCGAAGCCGCGCTCGGCGAACGCCGCCCGGGCCGCCGCGAGGATGGCCTCCCGGGTGTCCGGGTTGCCGGGCCGCCGGCCGGTGCGCCGGGCCATCACCCGCTGCGCCGCCGCAGTGTCGCGGCGGCCAGCACCAGCGCCGCCACCGCCGCCCCGGCGACGATCGCCACGTCCCGCCACATCGTCCCGGTCGGGTCGGCGTGCGCGCCGACCTCCTGGAGCGCCTCGACGGCGTACGACAGGGGCAGCACGTCGCTGATCGCCTGGAGCCAGCCGGCCATCTCGCCGCGCGGCACGAAGAGCCCGCAGAGCAGCAGCTGCGGCAGGGCCACCACGGGCAGGAACTGCACGGCCTGGAACTCGGTGCGGGCGAACGCGGAGCAGAGCAGGCCGAGCGCCACCGCCAGCACCGCGTTGAGGCCGGCGATCATCACCACCAGCCACTGGCTGCCGGCGGTGTCCAGCCCGAACACCTGGTAGGCCACCAGCGAGGCGAGGGTCGACTGGAGCACCCCGGCCAGCCCGAACGCGATGCCGTAGCCGAACAGCAGATCGATCTTGCCGAGCGGGGTGGTGAGCAGCCGCTCCAGGGTGCCGGTGGTGCGCTCGCGCAGCATGGCGATGCTGGTCACCAGGAACATGATGATGAACGGGAAGAAGCCCAGCATGATCAGCGCGACGCGGTCGAAGACGCTCGGCCGGCCGGGCGGGGTGGGCTGGTCGACGTACATGAAGTAGACCAGCGTGAGCAGCACGGTGGGCACGACCACCAGCATGGCCACGGTGCGGCGGTCGTGCCGGAGCTGGCGCAGGATCCGCCCGGTGGTGGCGGCGAGGATGCGGGGATTCACGCTGCGTCCTCCTGCTCGCTCGCCTTGATCAGCCGGAGGAAGGCCTCCTCCAGGTCGTCCACGCCGGTGGTGGCGCGGACCGCGTCCGGGGTGTCGTCGGCGACCAGCCGGCCGTCCCGGATGAGCAGCAGCCGGTCGCAGCGGGCCGCCTCGTCCATCACGTGGCTGGAGACCAGCAGCGTGGTGCCGGTGGCGGCCATGGCGTGGAACCGGGCCCACAGGTCGGCGCGGAGCACCGGGTCCTGGCCGACCGTGGGCTCGTCGAGGATGACCAGCTCCGGGTCCCCGACCAGGGCGCAGGCCAGCGAGGCACGGCTGCGCTGCCCGCCGGAGAGGGTGCCGACCAGCTGGTCGGCGGCGCTCGCCAGCCCGACGTCGGCGACCGCCCGGTCGGCCTCGGCCCGGCCGCGCCCCTGGAGCACCGCGAAGTAGCGCGCGTTCTCCCGGACGGTGAGGTCGGCGTAGACGCTGGGCGCCTGGGTCAGGTAGCCGACGCGGCGGCGCAGCGCCGCCTCCCCGGCGGGCCGGCCCAGCACGGTGACCGTGCCCGAGTCGACCGTCTGCACCCCGACGATCGCGCGCATCAGGGTGGTCTTGCCGCTGCCGCTCGGCCCGAGCAGCCCGGTGACCGCGCCGCGGGGCACCGAGCAGGAGATGCCCTGGAGCACCCGCCGCCGGCCCCGCTCGACCACCAGGTCACGGACCGACACCGCGTCGTCCATGCCCGCCTCCAAAAACTCATCAGCTGTTGAACTCAACGCTAGATGAGTTACCTGCCCGCGCACAAGGTTGACTTCGAGCGCCCTCGAACTGGAAGTCTGGGGCGCGTGGACATCAGCACGCGGGAGATGAGCCTCACCGTCGGTGAGGCGGCGGAACGGGTCGGCCTGACCACCTACACGCTGCGCTGGTACGAGCAGGAGGGCCTTGTCGCCCCGGTGGGCCGGGACTCGGCGGGCCGCCGGCGCTACACCGAGTCCGACGTCAACTGGCTGTTCCTGCTCACCCGGCTGCGGCGCACCGGCATGCCGGTGCGGGACATGCGGCGCTACGCCGAACTGGCCCGGCAGGGGGACCGCACGCTCGGCGCCCGGCGGGCGCTGTTCGAGGCGCACCGGAGCCGGGTCCTGGCCCGGATGGCCGAGCTGGAGGAGGACCTCAAGGTCCTCGACCACAAGATCGACGCGTACCGCCGGGCGGAGGAGGAGCTGGCATGATCAAGCGACGGGTGGGCGCGACCGGCCCGGAGGTCTCGGCAATCGGGCTCGGCTGCATGGGCATGAGCTTCGCCTACGGCGGCGCCGACGACGCCGAGTCGACGCGGACCCTGCACCGGGCCCTCGACCTCGGGGTCAACCACCTCGACACCGCCGACATGTACGGCTTCGGGGCGAACGAGCGGCTCCTCGGCCCGGTGGTCCGGGCCCGCCGGGACGAGGTCTTCCTGGCCACCAAGTTCGGCAACCGCACCAGCGGCGACAGCTTCGGCGGCACCGGCAGCCCGGGCGCCTACGTGGACAGCAGCGCCGCCTGGGCCAGGCAGGCGTGCGACGCCTCGCTGGCGCGGCTCGGCATCGACACCGTCGACCTGTACTACCTGCACCGGCGCGACCCGGCCACCCCGATCGAGGAGACCGTCGGCGCGCTGGCCGAGCTCGTGCAGGCCGGCAAGGTGCGGCTGATCGGCCTCTCCGAGGTCAGCCCGGCGACCCTGCGGGCGGCGCACGCGGTGCACCCGATCTCGGCCGTGCAGATGGAGTACTCGCTGTTCACCCGGGACGTCGAGGGGGAGATGCTGGCGACCTGCCGGGAGCTGGGCGTGTCCCTGGTGGCGTACTCGCCGGTCGGGCGGGGGCTGCTCACCGGCGCCATCACCAGCCGGGATCAGCTCGCCGACGACGACTGGCGGCGCACCGTGCCCCGGTTCGCCGACGGCAACCTCGACGCCAACCTGAAGCTGGCCGACGCGGTCCGCGCGGTGGCCGGCGAGCTGGGCTGCACCCCCGCGCAGGCGGCGCTGGCCTGGCTGCTCGCCCAGGGTGAGGACGTCCTGCCGATCCCCGGCACCAAGCGGGTCCGCTACCTGGAGGAGAACGCCGCTGCGGCCGAGCTGCGGCTCACCCCCGAGCAGCAGGACCGGCTGCGCGGTGCGGTGCCCGCCGGCGCGGTCGCCGGGGAAAGGTACACCCCGGCAGGAATGCGAACGGTCGGGCACTAGCGGCTCGCATCGGACACCCGGTCCGGCATCGGTCATTGCGCCGAAGATCGGACTTACGGCACCATGGCGCGGTGGGTCCCGCTCCGTTGCCCGAGACCGGCGGCAGCTCCAGGTCGCAGCCCGGCGGCGGACGCGCCGAGCTGGAGTTGCCGGAATTCCTCGACGACTGGGCCGCCCGCCTCCGGCAGGACGCCGACCGTCCCGTCGTCGGGATCATGCTGCGAGGCAGCCACGCCCGGCGGGCCGCCACCGAGCACAGCGACGTCGACGTGGACGTGCTGGTCGCGGTCGACGACGAGCGGGCCGGCGACGCCGGCGAGGCACCCGCCACCCCGGCGCCCGGGGCGGCGGGTCCGGCCCGCCCCGCCCCGTACGTGGCCCGCCGGGCCTACCTGGCCGAGTTCGACGGCCGGCTGGTGCACGTCTCGGTGGCCGTCCGGGACGTCCGCTCCTGGGTGCGCCGGCTGGGCCAGCCCGCCGACTGGGCGTTCGGGCTGCCGGTCAGCGCGCCGGCCCGGCTGCTCTGGGCGGCGCCGGCGTGGCGGCGCCGGATCGACCTGCCGGTGCTCTGCCAGCCCGCCGACGAGCCCCGCCTCGAGGAGCTGATCGCCACCCTGGGCAAGGTGGCCGGCGCCCGCTGGGCCGGCGACCCGGTGGGGCTCCGGCTCGCCGCCGCCGACCTGGCCCGCCTCTGCCCGTCGGTGCTGCGGCCGGCCAACCCCTCGGTCCGGGTGGTGTCCCGGCGGGCCGCCCTGGCCGCCGCGCTGGACCTGCCGGTCGTGCCGCCCGGCTACCGCGAGGACATGCTGCGCTGCCTCGGGCTGCGCCCCGGCGGCGCCGCCGAGGTGGGCGCCGCCGCCGGCCGGCTGGTCACCGGGATCGTCCCGCTGATCCGCCCGTACGCCGGGGAGATCGCCGCGGTCGGCGGCGGGGACCTGGCCGAGGCCCTGGTGGACGGCCGCCTGGACCGCTACCTCGGCCAGCTCACCCGGGCGCTGGTCCGCCCCGGGCCCGCTCTCCGGGACACGTCGGCGGTGCCCGTGCCCCGTGCGGGAGAATGGTCAACCGTGCCCGCCTCTGACGCGCCGGTGACCGGCGCATCCGCCAGCTCCGGCGGCGCCGCGGCCCCCGGCCCGGCCCGCCCCTCCCGGCTCGACCCGGCCATCGCGGCCCGGCTGCGCCGTACCCCCGACGGCCTGGTGGCCGCGGTGGTCCGCGCGCACGACTCGGGCGAGGTGCTGATGGTCGCCTGGATGGACGACGAGGCCCTGCACCGCACCCTGACCACCGGCCGGGCCACCTACTGGTCGCGCAGCCGCCAGGAGTACTGGGTCAAGGGCGCCACCTCCGGCCACCATCAGTACGTCCGGTCGGTCGCGCTGGACTGCGACGGCGACGCGCTGCTGGTCAGCGTCGACCAGGTCGGCGCGGCATGCCACACCGGGCACCGCACCTGCTTCTTCACCGAGCTGCCGGTCAGCTCCCCGGAGGCGACCTCATGACCGACGGCACGGTCAGCCCGGACCAGGGCACCTTCGCCGACCTGGCGGCCCGCTGGCGGGTCGTGCCGGTCACCCGGCGGCTGCTCGCCGACGCGGAGACCCCGGTCGGCGTCTACCGCAAGCTCGCCGGCGGCCCCGGCACGTTCCTGCTGGAATCCGCCGAGCAGGGCGTCGGCTCGGCCGGGATGGCCTGGTCGCGCTACTCCTTCATCGGGGTGCGCAGCGGCGCCACGCTGACCGAGCGGGACGGCGCGGCGGTCTGGGCCGGCGAGCCGCCCGCCGGGGTGCCGGCCGACGGCGACCCGGTGGCCGCGCTCCGGGAGACCGTCGCGGCGCTGGCCGGCCCGGCCTGGGACCCGGCCAGCGGCATGCCGCCGCTCACCGGGGGCATGGTCGGCTACCTGGGCTACGACCTGGTCCGCCGCTTCGAGCGGCTGCCCGAGCTGACCGAGGACGAACTCGACGTGCCCGAGCTGGGCATGATGCTCGCCACCGACCTCGTGGTGCTCGACCACTACGACGGCTCGGCGATCCTGGTCGCCAACGCGGTGCTGCCGCCGACCGACGCGCCCGACCGGGAGTCGCTGGTCGCGGCCGCGTACCACCACGCGGTGGGGCGGCTGGACGCGATGACCACCGCGCTGTCCCGACCGATTCCGCCCATGATCTCGACGGTCGCCCGGCCCGGCGTCGGCGAGGTGGTCAGCCGGACGCCGGAAGGCGGCTACCCGAAGGCGGTGGAGGCGGCCAAGGAGGCGATCCGGGCCGGCGAGTGCTTCCAGATCGTGCTCAGCCAGCGCTTCGAACGCCCCACCCACGCCGACCCGCTCGACGTCTACCGGGTGCTGCGCACCACCAACCCCAGCCCCTACATGTACCTGCTGCGCTTCGACGGCTTCGACATCGTCGGTTCCTCGCCCGAGGCGCACCTCAAGGTGAGCACTGCCGCGGACGGGCGGCGCCGCGCGCTGCTGCACCCGATCGCCGGCACCCGGCCGCGCGGCGGCACCCCGGCGGCGGACGCCCGGCTGGCCGCCGAACTGCTCGCCGACCCGAAGGAGCGGGCCGAGCACGTCATGCTGGTCGACCTGGGCCGCAACGACCTGGGCCGGGTCTGCCGGCCGGGCACGGTCGAGGTGCCGGAGTTCGCCACGATCGAGCGCTACAGCCACGTCATGCACATCGTCTCCACGGTCGTCGGCGAGCTGCGGGCCGACCGCACCGCCTTCGACGCGCTCGCCGCGACCTTCCCCGCCGGCACCCTCTCCGGCGCCCCCAAGGTGCGGGCCATGGAGATCATCGAGGAGCTGGAGCCGGTGCGGCGCGGCCTCTACGGCGGCACCGTCGGCTACTTCGGCTTCGGTGGCGACCTGGACATGGCGATCGCCATCCGCACCGCGCTGATCCGCGACGGGCGGGCCTACGTGCAGGCCGGTGCCGGGGTGGTGGCCGATTCCGATCCCGCCGCCGAGGACCAGGAGACCCGGAACAAGGCCGCCGCGGTGCTCGCCGCCATCGCCGCCGCCGAGACCCTGCGGCCCGCGCGATGAGCGCGTCGACCGGCGCGCCCGCCGCGCGGGGCCGGCGCGAGCTGACGTACGCCGTGCTGCTCTGCCTGGCCGGCGCGGGCCTGGCGTTCTGGGCGGTGACCCGGACCTGGTCGGTCGAGCTGACCGCCCGCGGCTCGCTGCCGCCCGGCCGGCACACCCGCACCGGCGCGGAGCTGCTGCCCTGGGTGTCCGCGCTGGCCGTGGTCGGGCTGGCCGGCGGCGGCGCGGTGCTGGCCACCCGGGGGCGGGTCCGGCGGCTGCTGGGCGGCCTGCTCACCCTGCTCGGGCTGGGCGTGGCGGCGGGCGGCGGCTACGGCCTGACCGAGACCGGGGTGAGCCGGCAGTGGCCGGCGCTGGTGCTGGTGGGCGGGCTGGTCCTGGTGGCCGGCGGGCTGCTCACGGCGCTGCGCGGCGGCGGCTGGCCGGCGATGGGCGCCCGTTACGAGCGGCGGGCGGCGCGGCCGACCGAGCCCGCCGGGGCGCAGCGGCCGGCGGTCGAGCGGGGCACCCGGGACGCCTGGGAGGCGCTCGACCGGGGCGAGGACCCGACGGTCAGCTGACGCGGCCGGGCGTCCGGTCGGGGGTCAGCTCACCGGCTGGGCGTCGCGCGCGTCACGGCGCTCCCGGACCGCGGCCCCGGCCGCGGCGCGGGCGGCGGCCAGCTCGGCCACCAGGCGGTCCAGTTCGCGGCGCTGTGCGGCCCGGGCCCGGTCGGCGCAGACCGCCTCCCAGGCGTTGCCCCGGGCGGTGCGCGTCCGGCCGTCGCCGGCCATGGCTTCGAGGGTGTGCACCACGCTGACGGCGAGCGACGCGACGCTCCGGGAGATGGTGGTGAATCCGAGGGTCTGGTTCGGCCCGTTGGCGCTCATGGTCACCCCGCACGAGATCGTTGGCGACGGTCGGCAGCCGCCTCATCGAGTCTGCCCGAGGGAGATGCTGCCGGGCTCACGTTTCGCCGCCGTGAAGCCCAGGTCAACTCTGCGGCAGCCGCCCCGACCTGGGCAGGGCCGTTCGTCCTTGAGCTTGCTCACAGCATCGACGGCCGTCACGGCCCTGCGCGGAATCGGCCGCCATGGTGAGATAGGTCATGGGCGGCGGTCGATGTGGCGGCCGGAGGCGCGGGAGGCGCCCGGGTGACGCCGGTCGATGGGCGCGGTGGCGCTGCGTGACACCGTGTTCACCGGAAGTCCGTCATCATGCCACAGCCCATTTCGTGAGGAGCGCCATACCCCCGGCACTTGTCGCCAGGTGGCGCCCCCTAGCATCGGCCCATGACACCCGGAGAGGGGAGTCCGTTGGTGACTGCTGAGCATGCGCACGCGGAGGGGGACGAGGCCGGATCGGCGGCGTCCGCAAGCGTGCTCGACGAGATCCTGGCCGGCGTGCGCGAGGACGTGGCCCGGCGGCAGGAGCAGGTTCCGCTGGAGCGGATCCGCGAGCTGGCCGCCGCCGCACCGCCGCCGCTGGACGCGTACGCGGCGCTGCGCCGGCCCGGCGTGGCCGTGATCGCCGAGGTGAAGCGCTCGTCGCCGTCCAAGGGGCGGCTGGCCGAGATCGCCGACCCGGCCGACCTGGCGAGCGACTACGCGGCCGGCGGCGCCCGGGCCATCAGCGTGCTGACCGAGGGCCGCTGGTTCGGCGGGTCGCTGGACGATCTGGCCGCGGTCCGCGCCGCGGTGAACGTGCCGGTGCTGCGCAAGGACTTCGTGGTCTCCAGCTACCAGGTGCACGAGGCGCGGGCGCACGGCGCCGACCTGGTGCTGCTGATCGTCGCCGCGCTGGAGCAGAACGTCCTGGTCGGGCTGCTGGAGCGGATCGAGTCGCTGGGCATGTGCGCGCTCGTCGAGGTGCACACCGAGGAGGAGGCCGACCGGGCCATGGAGGCCGGCGCGCAGGTGATCGGCGTCAACGCCCGTGACCTGCGTACCCTGGAGGTCGACCGCTCGGTGTTCGAGCGGATCGCGCCCGGCCTGCCGAGCAGCGTCGTCAAGATCGCCGAGTCCGGCGTGCGCGGCCCGCACGACCTCATCCGCTACGCCTCGGCCGGCGCCGACGCGGTCCTGGTCGGCGAGGGCCTGGTCACCCAGAAGAGCCCCCGCGAGGCGGTCGCCGAGCTGGTCAACGCCGGCAACCACCCGGCCACGCCCCGCCCGGTGCGCTGACCCGCGCCGGGTCCCGACACGTCTCGAGAGGACTCCCGCGATGAGCACTGACGCCGCGGCCCCGGCCGGTCAGCTCCCCGACGCCGCCGGTCACTTCGGCCGGTTCGGTGGCCGGTTCGTCCCCGAGGCCCTGGTCGCCGCGCTCGACGAGCTGGACGCGGCGTACCGGAAGGCGATGACCGACGAGAGCTTCCTCGCCGAGTTCGACGCCCTGCTGCGCGACTACGCCGGCACCCCCTCGCTGCTCTACGAGGCCCGGCGGCTCTCCGCCCAGCTCGGGGCCCGGGTCCTGCTCAAGCGGGAGGACCTCAACCACACCGGGGCGCACAAGGTGCGCAACGTGCTCGGCCAGGCGCTGCTCACCAAGCGGATGGGCAAGCAGCGGGTGATCGCGGAGACCGGCGCCGGCCAGCACGGCGTGGCCACCGCCACGGCCGCCGCCCTGTTCGACCTCGAGTGCGTGGTCTACATGGGCGAGGTGGACACCGAGCGGCAGGCGCTCAACGTGGCCCGGATGCGGATGCTCGGCGCCACCGTCGTGCCGGTCACCACCGGCTCCCGCACGCTCAAGGACGCGATGAACGAGGCGATGCGGGACTGGGTCGCCAACGTCGACAGCACCCACTACCTGATCGGCACCGCCGCCGGCCCGCACCCGTTCCCCGAGATGGTCCGCGACTTCGTGCGCGGCATCGGCGTGGAGGCCCGCCAGCAGTGCCTCGACCTCACCGGCGCGCTGCCGGACGCCGTCGCGGCCTGCGTGGGCGGCGGCTCCAACGCGCTGGGCATCTTCCACGCCTTCGTGCCCGACACCGGCGTGCGGCTCTACGGCTTCGAGGCCGGCGGCGAGGGCGTGGCGACCGGCCGGCACGCGGCCAGCATCACCGGCGGCTCGGCGGGCGTCCTGCACGGCACCCGGACGTACGTCTTGCAGAACGAGGACGGCCAGACGGTCGAGTCGCACTCGATCTCGGCCGGCCTGGACTACCCGGGCGTCGGGCCGGAGCACGCCTGGCTGCACGACAGCGGCCGGGCCACCTACCTGCCCGTCGACGACGACGAGGCGATGGCCGCCTTCGAGCTGCTCTGCCGCACCGAGGGCATCATCCCGGCGATCGAGAGCTCGCACGCGCTCGCCGGGGCCCGCAAGATCGCCCCGCAGCTCGCCGCCGAGCTGGGCCGGGAGCCGGTCATCGTGGTCAACCTCTCCGGCCGGGGCGACAAGGACGTGCACACCGCCGGTGAATACTTCGGCATCCTCGACAAGGAGTGAGAGCGTGAGCCGGATCGGGGTCGCCTTCGACAAGGCCCGGGCCGACGGGCGGGCGGTGCTGGTCGGCTGCATGCCGGCCGGCTTCCCGACCGTCGAGGGCAGCATCGCCGCGATGACCGCCATGGTCGAGGCCGGCGTCGACGTCATCGAGGTGGAGATCCCCTACTCCGACCCGGTGATGGACGGTCCGGTCATCCAGAAGGCCAGCGACATCGCCCTGGCCGGCGGCGTACGCACCGCGGACGCGCTGCGCATCATCGAGGCGGTCGCCGCGACCGGCGCGCCGGTGGTCACCATGACCTACTGGAACCCGATCGAGCAGTACGGCGTCGACGCGTTCGCCCGCGACCTGGCCGCGGCCGGCGGCACCGGCCTGATCACTCCGGACCTGATCCCGGAGGAGGCCGGCGAGTGGCTGGCCTCCTCGGAGGCGCACGCCCTGGACCGGACCTTCCTGGTCTCCCCGTCCTCCACCGACGCCCGGCTGAAGATGACCGCCGAGCACTGCCGCGGCTTCGTCTACGCCACCGCGATCATGGGCGTGACCGGCGCCCGGGCGCAGACCTCCGAGGCGGCCCCGGTCCTGGTCTCCCGGCTGCGCGAGGTCACCGACCTGCCGGTCGGCGTCGGGCTGGGCGTGGGCACCGGCGCCCAGGCCGGCACCGTCGCCGGCTACGCCGACGCGGTGATCGTGGGCAGCGCGCTGGTCCGCTGCGTGCTCGACGCCCCCGACCGGGCCGCCGGCCTGACCGCCCTGCGCACCCTCAGCGCCGAACTCGCCGAGGGCGTCCGCAACCCCGCCCGCTGACGGCTGCTCCACGCGGGTGTCACCGGAGGGTGGTGCCCAACCCGCCCCCGGCCCGCTGCCCGGGTGGGGCCGTCGCCTCACCGGCCGGCCCCACCTCGCCGCCGCCCGGCGTCGTCTCGTGCAGGACGCCGGAGCGGCCGGCCAGCGCGTCGGTCACGGCCGCGCGGGTGGTCGGGGTGAGCGCTTCGGGCAGCGCGTCCGGCGGGTGCCAGTCGAGGCGGCAGCCGCCCGCCGGGGCGCCGGCCGGCGCGTCGCCGAGCACCCCGGCCCGGAACACGTGCACGAGCACGTCGGGCAGGGCGCCGCAGTGGCCGGCCGCAGGCGGGGGAGCGGCGGGGTCGCCGAGCCGGTAGAGGCCCACGAGGTCGACCAGGTCGACCTCCCAGCCGGTCTCGGCGCGGATCTCCCGGCGCGCGGCCTCGGCCGGGCTCTCGTCGCGGCGCAGCCGCCCGCCGGGCAGCGCCCAGCGCCGGCCGCCGCCGGACCGCCGGCAGAGCAGCACCCGGCCGGACGGGTCGGTGACGACCGCGGCGACCGCCCAGGTGAGCGCGCTCATGGACAAAGAGCCTACGACCGCGCAAACCAGAAGTCATCCGAGCCGCGAACCCGGCCGGACCGGGGTGCCGCGAGCACGGTCCGCACCGGTACCGTGTGCACCCGTGACCCTCGCCCCGATGACCCCCCTGGCGGCCCTGCCCAGCCCCGGCACCGCCGTCTGGCAGCTCGGACCGGTTCCGCTCCGGGCGTACGCGCTCTGCATCATCGTCGGCATCGTGGTGGCCTGCGTGGTCACCGAATACCGGCTGCGCCGCCGCGGCGTCGCCCCGGGCGCGGTGCTCGACATCGCCGTCTGGGCGGTGCCCGCGGGCATCGTCGGCGCCCGGATCTACCACGTGATCACCTCGCCCGAGAAATACTTCGGCGCCGACGGCCAGCCGCTCAAGGCGTTCGCCATCTGGGAGGGCGGCCTCGGCATCTGGGGCGCGGTGGCCGGCGGCGCGGTCGGCGCCTGGTTCGCCGCCCGGCAGCTGGGCATCCCGTTCGCCGTGGTGGCCGACGCGCTGGCGCCGGGGCTGCCGCTGGCCCAGGCGGTCGGCCGGCTCGGCAACTGGTTCAACAACGAGCTCTACGGCGGGCGCACCACCCTGCCCTGGGGTCTGGAGGTCCACGTGATGGACCCGGACAACCCGGGGCACGCGCTGCGTGACGACGCCGGCAACCCGGTCCTCCAGCCGGGGCTCTACCACCCGACCTTCCTCTACGAGGCGCTCTGGAACATCGGCGTCGCCGCGCTGGTCCTGGTCCTCGACCGGAAGCTGCGGCTGGGCCGCGGCCGGGCCTTCGCTCTCTACGTGATGGGCTACACGGCGGGCCGGTTCTGGATCGAGCTGATGCGCACCGACGAGGCCAACCACATCCTCGGCGTGCGCCTCAACGTGTGGACCGCGGCGCTGGTCTTCCTCGGCGCGCTGGTCTACTTCCTGCGGGTGCGCGGGCCGCGCGAATACCTGATCCCGGTCGGCGAGCCGGCCGCCCCGGTCCCGCCCGCGGGCGGCGACGTGTCCCAGGTCGACCTCTCCGCTCGGGAGGCCGGGGCTCGGCCGGTCGCGCCGGAGGGCTACCGGGTCGTGACCGAGGAGCAGTTCCGCGCCTACCGGGACACCGGCGAGGTCCCCGCCGAGGAGCCCGCGGCGGCCGCCGAGGCCGACCGGGACGAGGCCGACGAGGTCGCGACCGTCGAGGAGGGGACCGCGGAGGCCGCGACCGACGCGGACACCGCGGAGCGCGAGCCGGCGGAGGCCGACGAGGCGAGGCCCGATCCGGAGCGGACGGACGAGGACCGGACGGACGAGGACCGGACGGACGAGGACCGGGCCGGCGCCGGCGGCGCCCGCCCCGCCGACCGGGACAGCTGAGCGGGGGAGTCATGCGGAGCGCGGTGGTGGTCGGCGCCGGCCTCGGCGGGTTGGCGGTGGCCGGCGCGCTGGCCCGGTCCGGCTGGCGGGTCACCCTCCTCGAACGGGCCGACCGGGTCCGTCCGGAGACGACCGCCGTGGTGCTCTGGCCCAACGGGGTACGCGCGCTGCGCGCCCTCGGCCTCGGCGCCGGGCTGGACGCGATCGCCACCCCGCTGCCCGACGGCGGGGTACGCCGCCCCGACGGGCACTGGCTGGTGCAGCCCCGCCCCGCCCCGGCCGAGCGGATGCCGGTGGTGGTGCACCGGGAGGACCTGCACGACGCGCTGATCGCCGGGCTGGGCGACCAGGTGGAGCTGCGCACCGGGGTGACCGTGCGGACGGTGCGGGCGGCGCCCGGCGAGCGTCCCGCGGTCGGCGACGGCCGGCACACCGTCGAGGCCGACCTGGTGGTCGCGGCCGACGGCACCGACAGCGAGATCCGCCGGCAGCTCGCCCCGGAGACGGCCGTGGTCAGCTCCGGCTGCGCCGCCTGGCGGGCCGTCATCCCCTGGTACCGGGCCCCGCAGTTCCCCGACGACCAGCCGGTGTACGGCGAGACGCTGGGCGCCGGCTACCGCTTCGTGGCCGCCTCGCTCGGCAACCGGGGCGCCGGCGGCGCCTCCCGCCGGGGCGGCATCTACTGGGTGGCCACGGCCGCCGGGGCACCCCGCCCCGAGCCGCCGGAGACCCAGCTCGCCCTGCTCAAGCGCTGGTACGCGGGCTGGCCCGCCCCGATCGGCACGCTGCTCGACGCGACCGACCCGGCCGCTCTGGTGCAGCAGGAGATCCGGGAGCTGCGCCCGCTGCCCCGGGCGTACGGCTTCCCGGCCGGGCCGGGCGGGGTGGTGCTGCTCGGCGACGCCGCGCACGCCATGCCGCCGCACCTCGGGCAGGGCGCCTGCCTCGCCTTCGAGGACGCGGCCACCCTGTCGGCGCTGCTGCGGGAGTCCCGGCTCCCCGACGCCGTGGCCGCCTACGACCGGCTGCGCCGGCCCCGCGCGGCGACCATGGTGCGGCAGACCCGCCGGATGTCTGCCGTCCTGCAGACCCGGGGCCGGCTGGCGTTGCGTGCCCGCGACGCCGCGCTGGGCACGATCAGCCCGCGGCTGCGCAACACGGCCGCGGCGGCCGCCGCCTCCTGGCAGCCACCGGCCTGACCCACGGGTCAGCCGATCACGGCGGTGGGTTCGGCGATGCAGGCGGTCCCCACCCGGCGGAAGCCGACCCGCAGGTAGACCCGGGCGATCTCCTCGCTGCCGGCGGAGAGGAAGATCAGGTCGGTGCCGGCGGCGCGCAGCCGGTGGGCGAGGGTGGCGGTCACCGCCGCGCCGAGGCCGCGCCGGCGGGCGGCCGGCAGGGTGGCCACCCCGGCGATCTCCGCCACGTCGTCGACCCGCATGGCCATGCCGCTGGCCAGCGCACCCTCGCCGGGGTTCTCGGCGAGCGCCGAGATGCGCCGGCCGTCGGCGATGCGGACCGCCTCCTCCTCCAGCGCGACCACGTCCAGCCGGGAGACCGCGGCGTCCCGCTCGGCCGGGCCGGCCTCGCCGCGCGCGGTGCCGCCGTGTGAGAAGCCGACCGCGGCGACGGCGCGGCGCAGCGCCACGTCCGCCGCGAAGCCGGGGTCGGCGGGGTCGAGGACCCGCACCGGCACGTCGCTGAGCGTCGCCGGGTCGGGCAGGCGCTCCGGCTCGAGCACCATGAGCGGCGCCTCCAGCACGCTCAGCCCGGCCGAGCGGGCCACCGCCAGCAGGTCCGGGGTGAGCTCGTGCACCCACTCGAACGCCTCCGGCAGGCCCAGCTCGCGCTGCCGGGCCCGCACGGCCGTCACGTCGGCCAGCGAGGGCGGCTCGGTGGCGTCCAGCCGGGGGCGGGCGTAGAACGGCCAACCGGCCCCGTCCCGGACGAACAGCACGAGGGCGCCGTGTTCCTCCGTCCGGGCCCCGTCCCGGGGCACCGCGTCGTAGAAACGCTCCAACCGGTCGAGCACGTCAGCGCGTACGACATCCACCGCGCGAGACTACACGTCCCAGATTCTGGAAGTGTGATCAATCTGAACTGGCCTTGCGCCGGAAGCCCTAACGTAGACTCAATAAAACCCCCGAGGGCCGACGTCGTCCCCACCATGTTCCAACCTGAGTGACGACAGGAGGCCCGGTGGCCTTTCCGTACCCTCACAGCCCCCAGCCGGCCCCGCGGACGACGGGGCTCTACGACCCCGCGCACGAGCACGACGCCTGCGGTGTGGCCTTCGTGGCCGACCTGCACGGGCGCCGCTCGCACGAGGTCGTGGCGAACGGCCTCGGGGCGCTCTGCCGGCTGGACCACCGGGGCGCCCGGGGCGCGGAGCACAACACCGGTGACGGCGCGGGGATCATGATCCAGGTGCCGGACGCGTTCCTGCGTGCGGTCGTCGACTTCCCGCTGCCGCCCGTCGGCGAGTACGCCACCGGCCTGGTCTTCCTGCCCGACGACGACGCGGCCGAGGCCCGGGCCCGCCGGGTGGTGGAGAAGTACGCGCTGGTCGAGGGGGCCGACATCCTCGGCTGGCGGGAGGTGCCCACCGACCCGTCCGGCCTCGGCGAGACCGCCCTCGCGGCGATGCCCCGGGTCCGGCAGCTCTTCCTGGCCGCGCACCGGCTCACCGATGCGCCCGCCGGGCCGGCCGGCTCCCCGCTGACCGGGCTCGACCTGGACCGGGTGGCGTTCTGCCTGCGCAAGCAGGTCGAGCGGGAGAGCGCCGAGCGTGGCGTGCCGGCCTACTTCCCGTCGCTGTCCGGGCGGACCATGGTCTGGAAGGGCATGCTCACCCCGGACCAGCTCCCGGCGTTCTACCCGGAGTTGACCGACGAGCGGGTCGTCAGCGCGATCGCGCTGGTGCACTCCCGGTTCTCCACCAACACCTTCCCGTCCTGGCCGCTGGCCCACCCGTACCGGTTCATCGCGCACAACGGCGAGATCAACACGATCCGCGGCAACCGCAACTGGATGCAGGCCCGCGAGGCGCTGCTGCGCAGCCCGAACCTGCCCGGCAACATCCGCCGGGTCTTCCCGGTCTGCACGCCGGCCGCCTCCGACTCGGCGAACTTCGACGAGGTCCTCGAACTGCTGCACCTGGCCGGGCGGAGCCTGCCGCACGCGGTGCTCATGATGATCCCGGAGGCCTGGGAGAACGACCCGGAGATGCGCGCCGACAAGCGCGCGTTCTACCGCTTCCACGCCAGCCTCATGGAGCCGTGGGACGGCCCCGCCTCGGTCGCCTTCACCGACGGCGAGATCGTCGGCGCGGTGCTGGACCGCAACGGGCTGCGCCCGGGCCGCTGGTGGCGGACCGCCGACGGCCTGGTGGTGCTGGGCAGCGAGGCGGGCGTGCTCGACCTCGACCCGGCCACCGTGGTCGCCAAGGGCCGGCTCCAGCCCGGCAGGATGTTCCTTGTCGACACGGTCAACGGCCGGATCGTCCAGGACGACGAGATCAAGGCCGAGCTGGCCGCCGCCCGGCCGTACGGGGAGTGGCTGCACGCCGGCCTCATCGAGCTGGACGACCTGCCCCCGCGCGAGCACATCGTCTACACCCACGACTCGGTACGCCGCCGGCAGCAGACCTTCGGCTACACCGAGGAGGAGCTGAAGATCCTGCTCGCCCCGATGGCCCGCAGCGGCGCGGAGCCGATCGGCTCGATGGGCACGGACACCCCGATCGCCCCGCTCTCCACCCGGCCGCGGCTGCTCTACGACTACTTCCACCAGCTCTTCGCCCAGGTCACCAACCCCCCGCTGGACGCCATCCGCGAGGAGCTCGTGACCAGCCTGGCGTCCACCATCGGACCCGAGGGCAACCTGCTCGACCCGGGCCCGGCGAGCTGCCGGCAGATCGTGCTGCCCTACCCGGTGATCGACAACGACGAGCTGGCCAAGATCCTCTCCATCGACGAGGACGGCGACCTGCCCGGCTTCAAGGCGGTCCGGGTCTCCGGGCTCTACCGGATCCGCGACGGCGGCGCCGGCATCAAGGCCCGGCTCACCGAGATCTGCCGGCACGTCTCCGAGGCGATCGAGGACGGCGTGCGCATCCTGGTGCTCTCCGACCGGGACTCCAACGCCGACCTGGCCCCGATCCCGTCGCTGCTGCTCACCGCCGCGGTGCACCAGCACCTGGTGCGGGAGCAGACCCGGACCCAGGTGGCGCTGATCGTCGAGTCCGGCGACTGCCGCGAGGTGCACCACGCGGCCGTGCTGATCGGCTACGGCGCGGCGGCGGTCAACCCGTACCTGGCCTTCGAGTCGGTCGAGGACATGATCTCCACGGGCGCGCTGGCCGGCGTGGACGCGGGCAAGGCGGTCCGCAACTACGTCAAGGCGCTCGGCAAGGGCGTCCTGAAGATCATGTCGAAGATGGGCATCTCGACGGTCTCGTCGTACTGCGGCGCGCAGGTCTTCGAGGCGGTCGGCCTGGACACCCGGCTGGTCCAGCGCTACTTCCGGGGCACCCCGAGCACGATCAGCGGCATCGGGCTGGCCGAGATCCACGCCGAGGTGGCCGCCCGGCACGCGCTGGCCTGGCCGGCGCCGGGCGCCCGGGCGACCGACCGGCTGGAGGTCGGCGGCGAGTACCAGTGGCGCCGCGAGGGCGAACTGCACCTGTTCAACCCGGAGACGGTCTTCCTGCTCCAGCACGCCACCCGCAGCCGCCAGTACGACGTCTTCCGGCAGTACACCGCCAAGGTCGACGAGCTGGCCGCGCGGGCCGGCTCGCTGCGTGGGCTGTTCACCCTGCGCACCGGGGTGCGGCCGCCGGTGCCGCTCGACGAGGTGGAGCCGGCGAGCGAGATCGTCAAGCGGTTCGCCACCGGCGCCATGTCGTACGGGTCGATCTCGGCGGAGGCGCACGAGACCCTGGCCATCGCCATGAACCGCCTCGGCGGCAAGTCGAACACCGGCGAGGGCGGCGAGGACGTCGATCGGCTGCACGACCCGCGGCGCCGCTCGGCGGTCAAGCAGATCGCCAGCGGCCGGTTCGGTGTGACCAGCGAGTACCTGGTGAACGCCGACGACCTCCAGATCAAGATGGCCCAGGGCGCGAAGCCCGGCGAGGGCGGCCAGCTGCCCGGCAACAAGGTCTGGCCGTGGATCGCCCGGACCCGGCACGCCACCCCGGGCGTCGGCCTGATCTCCCCGCCGCCGCACCACGACATCTACTCGATCGAGGACCTGGCCCAGCTCGTCCACGACCTGAAGTGCGTCAACCCGGCCGCCCGGGTGCACGTCAAGCTGGTCAGCGAGGTCGGGGTCGGCACCGTGGCGGCCGGCGTGGCCAAGCTGAAGGCCGACGTCATCCTGATCTCCGGCCACGACGGCGGCACCGGCGCCTCGCCGCTCAACTCGCTCAAGCACGCCGGCACCCCCTGGGAGCTGGGCCTGGCCGAGGCGCAGCAGACGCTGCTGCTCAACAAGCTCCGCGACCGGGTCACCGTGCAGGTCGACGGCCAGCTCAAGACCGGCCGGGACGTGCTGGTCGCGGCGCTGCTCGGCGCCGAGGAGTTCGGCTTCGCCACCGCCCCGCTGATCGTCGAGGGCTGCGTGATGATGCGGGTCTGCCACCTGGACACCTGCCCGGTCGGCATCGCCACCCAGAACCCGGTGCTGCGCGAGCGCTTCACCGGCAAGCCGGAGTTCGTGGAGAACTTCTTCCTCTTCCTGGCCGAGGAGGTCCGCGGCTATCTGGCCGAGCTGGGCTTCCGCAGCGTCGAGGAGGCGATCGGGCACACCGAGCTGCTCGACGTCACCGAGGCGATCGACCACTGGAAGGGTCACGGCCTCGACCTGAGCCGGGTGCTGCACCTGCCCGAGCTGCCCGCGGGCGCGGCCCGCCGCGGGATCCGGGCCCAGGACCACGGCCTCGAGCTGGCGCTGGACAACCAGCTCGTCGCCCTGGCCGAGCCGGCGCTGCGCGACGGCAGCCCCGTGCGGGTCGAGGTGGCCGTGCGCAACGAGCACCGCAGCGTGGGCGCGATGCTGGGCGGCGAGGTGACCCGCCGCTTCGGCGGCGCCGGCCTGCCCGACGACACCGTCGAGTTCCTGCTGCGCGGCACCGCCGGCCAGTCGTTCGGCGCGTTCCTGCCGCGCGGGGTCACCCTGCGCCTGCACGGCGACGCCAACGACTACGTCGGCAAGGGCCTCTCCGGCGGGCGGCTCGTCGTCCGCCCGGACGCGGCCGCGCCGTTCGCCGGCGCGGACGCCGACCCGGGCCGCCGCGCCGAGGACCAGATCATCGCCGGCAACACGATCCTCTACGGCGCCACCGGCGGCGAGGTCTTCCTGCGTGGCCGGGTCGGCGAGCGGTTCGCGGTACGCAACTCCGGCGCGGTGGCCGTCGTCGAGGGCGTCGGCGACCACGGCTGCGAGTACATGACCGGCGGCACGGTGGTGGTGCTCGGGCCGACCGGGCGCAACTTCGCGGCCGGGATGTCCGGCGGCACCGCGTTCGTGCACCGGCTGGACCGCCGCCTGGTCAACGCCGAGCTGGTCGACCTGTCGCCGCTGCGCGAGGAGGAGCGGGAGCGGCTGCACGAGCTGGTCCAGCGGCACTTCGCCGAGACCGACTCGGCGGTCGCCGAGGAGCTGCTCAAGCGCTGGCCGGAGGCGGTGGAGGAGTTCACCGCCGTGGTGCCCCGGGACTACCGCCGGGTGCTGGAGATCATGCGGGCCGCCGAAGCCGCCGGCCACGACGTCGACGACGCGGTGATGAGCGCACTGGCGGCGACGGCCGCCGCAGCAGCTCCGCAGGCGGCCTCCGCCGCGTCCATGCCGCCCGCCCCGCGGGCGGTCGCCCAGGAGGTGGCTCGTGCCTGACCCGAACGGTTTCCTGCGCTACGACCGGCGGCTGCCCGCCCGCCGCCCGGTCCCGGTGCGGATCATGGACTGGCGGGAGGTCTACCCGCCGGCCGGCGAGGAGCTGACCCGCGAGCAGGCCACCCGCTGCATGGACTGCGGCATCCCTTTCTGTCACGACGGCTGCCCGCTCGGCAACCGGATCCCGGACTGGAACGACCTGGTCCGCACCGGCGGCTGGGACGCCGCGGTGGAGTCGCTCCACGCCACCAACAACTTCCCCGAGTTCACCGGCCGGCTCTGTCCGGCGCCCTGCGAGGCGGCCTGCGTGCTCGGCCTGGGCGGCCAGCAGCCGGTCACCATCAAGCAGGTCGAGGTGGAGATCGCCGACGCCGCGGCGGCCCGGGGCGGGTTGCGCCCGCAGCCGGCGCCGGCGCCGACCGGGCGGTCCGTCGCCGTGGTCGGCTCCGGCCCCGCCGGGCTCGCCGCCGCGCAGCAGCTCGCCCGCGCCGGTCACGCCGTCACCGTGTACGAGCGGGACGACGCGCTCGGTGGGCTGCTCCGCTACGGCATCCCCGACTTCAAGCTGGAGAAGCGGCACGTCGACCGGCGGCTGGCGCAGCTCGCCGCCGAGGGGGTGCGCTTCCGCACCGGGGTGGATGTCGGCGTCGACGTCACCGCCGAGCAACTGCGGGCCGAGCACGACGCCGTGCTGCTCGCCTGCGGCGCGCTCCAGGGCCGGGACACGCCGGAGACGCCGGGGCGGGCGCTGCGCGGCGTACACCAGGCCATGGCGCACCTGGTGGCCGCGAACCGGGTGGTCGCGGCGGCGGGTGAGGGCCAGCCCGCCCTCGCCACGCTCCCGGACGGCACGCCGATCGACGCGGCCGGCAAGCACGTGGTGATCATCGGTGGTGGCGACACGGCCGCCGACTGCCTCGGCGTCGCCCACCGCCAGGGCGCGGCCGGCGTGCACCAGCTCGACCTCTACCCGGAGCCCCCGGCCGACCGGGACGCCGCCCGCGACCCGTGGCCCACCTGGCCATGGGTGCTGCGCAGCTATCCGGCGCACGAGGAGGGCGGCGATCGGGTCTTTGCCGTGGCGGTGCAGGAGTTCGTCGACGACGGCACCGGCCAGGTCCGGGCGGTCCGGATCGCCGAGGTGACCGTCGAGAAGGTCGACGGCCGGCGGATCGTCACGGCGCTGCCGGGCTCGGAGCGGGAGATCCCGGCCGACCTGGTGCTGCTCGCCATCGGCTTCGAGGGCACCGAGGACCAGCCGCTGCTGGCCCAGCTCGGGGTGACCCGCAACGGCCGGGGCGCCGTCGACGCCCGCCCCGACTGGCAGACCGGCGCCGACGGCGTGTTCGTGGCCGGGGACATGCACCGGGGCGCCTCGCTGATCGTCTGGGCGATCGCCGAGGGCCGGGCCGCCGCCGCGGCCATCCACGCGTACCTGGGCGGGGTCGGCACGCTGCCCGCGCCGGTCGACCCGGCGCGCCAGCCGCTCGCCGCCCGCTGACCCGGCACAGCACCGACACCCCGGTCCCCGGCGGACCGGGGTGTCGTGCGTCCGGGCCCGGTTCGTGCCCGGCCGTCCCGCGCGCCCGACCTCCGTCGTGAACCCTCTCACCAACTGTCGTCGGGAGGTTTACCGGCCGCCAGACTTGTCCGCTGGCCGGACCCGCGGGGGTCCGGCTTCGTCGTGTCACCGTCTGGACGGGGAAACACTCATGGCCCTCGGCGCCACGTTCGCCGCGCTGCGCCACCGCAACTACCGGATCTGGGCCGCGGCCGGGTTCGTGTCGGTCATCGGCACCTGGATGCAGGTGCTCGGCGTCAACTGGTACGTGCTGGCGGAAACCGGATCGGCCACCTCGATGGGGTTCACCGTCCTGCTCCAGGCGCTGCCCACCCTGGTGCTGAGCGTCTGGGGCGGCGCGCTGGCCGACCGGGTGCCCGCCAAGCCGCTGCTGATCGGCGCCCAGGCCGCGCACGCGCTGCTCGCCGCCGGGCTGGCCGTGGTCGCCGTCACGGGCACCGGCGGCCTCCCGGCGATCTACGCGATCTCGCTGGCCACCGGGGCGGTGTCGGCGATCGAGGGGCCGGTGATGGGCCGCTGGGCCTCCACCCTGGTGGACCGGGAGAGCCTCGGCAACGCCCTCGCGCTCGGCTCGCTCACCAACTCCGCCGGGCGGATCCTCGGCATGAGCCTCGGCGCCGTCGTGGTCGCTGCCGTCGGCCCCGCCCTGCTCTTCGCCGTGAACGCCGCCAGCTTCGTCGCGGTCGTCGTGGCCCTGTTCGCCGTACGCGAGGGGGAGCGGCACGCCGGTGCGGCGGCGTCGGCCGACGCGGCCCCGGCCGACGGCGGCATCCGGGCCGGCTTCCGCTACCTGCTGGGCCAGCCGGTCGTGCTGGTGGCCCTGGCGCTCTCCTTCGTGCTCGGCAGCCTGGGCCGCAACTACCAGGTCACCATGGCCGCGATGAGCGACGGGCCGCTGCACGGCGGCGCGTCCGGCTACGGCTTCCTCTCCACCGTCTTCGCCGTCGGCACGGTGCTCGGCGCCCTGTTCGCGGCGCGCCGCGCGGACCTCGGCTACGCGGTGCTCGTCGGGGCCGGCCTGCTGGCCAGCGGGCTGCAGATTGTCGCCGGACTGGCCCCGGGCACGCTGAGCTTCGCCGCGGTGATCCTGCCGGTGGCGGCCGCGGCGGTGGTCATCGACACCACTGTCGGCGCCCGGGCCCAGCTCGACACCGACTACGCCATGCGCGGCCGGGTGCTGGCCGCCCTGGCGGTCACCGGCTCGGTGTCGGCGGCCGTGGGCGCGCCGCTGCTCGGCTGGCTCGCCGAGCACGCCGGCCCCCGGCAGACCCTGGTGCTGGCCGGCGTGGTCACGGCGGTGGCTACCGCGGCGGCCGGGGTGACCCTGGACCGGCTCCGCGAGCGGCGGCTGCGCCACCGGCTCACCCTGGTGCTGGCCGGGCCCGCCGCCCGCCCGGTCCGCCGGGTCGCCGTCACCGCCGCCCGGGTCGTCCGCCCGGCCGGTGCGGGGCTCGTCGCGGCGACCGCCACCGCCGCCCGGGTGGTCCGCCCGGCCGGTGCGGTCGTCGCCAATTCCGCCCCCGGGGTCGTTCGTCCGGCCGGTGTGGGGCTGGTCGCGGCAACCGCCGTGGCACTGCCCCGGCCGGCCGTGCTGGCCGGCGGCTCCCCGGTGGCGCTGCCCGGCGCCGCGACCGGCGCGCGTCCCGGTGCCGGCCGGCTCCGGTCCAGCCGGGCCGCCCGCGCCGTCCAGGACTGCGCGGCCTGTGCGCCCCGCCGGGGCCGGCGCCGCTCCCGGTGGACCAGCCTGCGCTCGCCGTTCGCGCACCGCGACGGCTGCCCGGCCGCCTGAGCCGGCGCCGCCCGGCCCCCGGTGAGCGAGGTCATGCCGCCGCCGGGCCGGGCGGGGCCCGGCGGCGCGAAGATCGTCACTACGCTGCCGGTATGGACGTCGAGGTACGCCTGCGGCGAATCCGCCGGTGGCTCTGGGTCGTGGTGGTGGGTCTGTTCCTCAGCGGGGTGACCGCGTTCCCGCTGGAGCTGGAGGTGCGCTGGCTGCTCCGGGCGCTGGACCCGCTCGCCGGCCAGTTCCCGGCGCTGGTGGCCTGGATCGAGCGGGTCCACACCGGACTGGTCGAGACCGGCGAGCGCTACCCGTTCATGCTCTACGGCACCGACTGGCTCGCCTTCGCGCACCTGGTGCTCGCGGTGGCGTTCTGGGGGCCGCTGCGTGACCCGGTGCGCAACGTCTGGGTGGTGCAGCTCGGCATGATCGCCTGCGCCGGGATCGTGCCGCTCGCGCTGATCTGCGGGCCGGTGCGCGACATCCCCTGGTTCTGGACGCTGGTCGACCTCTCCTTCGCGGTCGGCGCGTTCCCGCCGCTCTGGTTCGCCTACCGGCACATCCGGGCGATCGAGGCGGCCGCCCCGGCGGCCGCCACGCCCGTGCCGGCCTGACCGGCCGGGGCCTGCCCGCGGTGGCGCAGCGGGCCCCGGCCGGCGCCGGTCAGCGCTCCAGCAGCTCGTGCGCGGCCCGGATCGTCGCCCACGACCTCGGTCGCACCGGGGCGAGCGCGAGGCGTGCCGCGGTGGCCGGCTCCGGCCGCCCGGCGGTGAACAGCCAGGTGGTGAAGACGGCGTCGAGGTCGCGGCCGGAGATCCGCTCGGCGAGCGCCTGGAACCGGGCGATGGTGCCGTTGCCGTAGCGGTGCTCGGCGGTCCAGGCCGGCAGGATCCGGAGGAACGCCTCGTCGCCGACGGCCAGCCGGAGCTGGTGCAGCGCCATCGCGCCCCGGTCGTAGACCGCGTCGGCGAAGATGTCGCCGGCCCCCGGGTCACCGGGGAGGACCTGCCAGAACTCCGAGTCGGCCGGGTAGCTGGCGTAGGTGAAGTCGAACAGCTCCTGGGCGGTGCCCTCGCCCTGCTCCTCCGACCAGAGCCACTCGGCGTAGGAGGCGAAGCCCTCGTTCAGCCAGATGTCGCGCCAGTCGGCCACCGAGACCGAGTCGCCGAACCACTGGTGGGCGTTCTCGTGCACCACGACGTACGCGTTGGAACCGCGTCGCCAGAAGCTGGGGCCGTAGACCGGGCGGCTCTGCGTCTCGAGGGCGAAGCCGATGCCGTCGACGGGGCCGGCGACGCCGCCCTGCGCCTCGAACGGGTACGGCCCGAACAGGCCGCTCGCCCAGTCGACCACCTCGGCGCTGCGCTCGATGCTGGCCCGGGCGGCCGGCCCGCGCTCGCCCAGCGTGGTGCTGTACGCGTTCACCACCGGCTGCCCGTTCGGCGCGGTGTCGGTGACGATGTCGTACTGCCCGATGGCCAGGAACGCCTGGTAGGTGGCGCCCGGCTTGACGCTGCGCCAGCTCCACCGGGTGCGGTTGCCGGCCTCGGGCAGCGGGTCGCGCGGCTGCACGCCGTTGCTGACCACCTCGACGCCGGTCGGCACCGAGACGGAGACGTCCCAGGTGGCCTTGTCGGTGGGGTGGTCGTTGCTCGGGAACCACCACCAGGCCGACTCGGGCTCGTTGACGGCGAGGGCGCCGTCGGCCACCCGGGTCCAGCCCGTGTAGCCCTGGACCAGCGTCTCGGACGGGATGCCGGCGTATCTCACCACGACGGTGAGCTGCTGTCCCTTGAGGATCGGCCGGGGCGGGGTGACCGCCAGTTCGTGGACGCCCTCCCGGGCGAAGCCGGCCGACCAGCCGTTGACCCGGACCGACTCGACGCCGAGGAGGAAGTCGAGGTTGAACCGGGACAGGTCCTGGGTGGCGGTGGCCAGGATCGTCGTGGTGCCGCTGACCCGGTCGGTGGCCGGCTCGTAGCGCAGCCGGATGTCGTAGTGGCCGACGTCGTAGCCGCCGTTGCCGTAGTCGGGGAAGTAGCTGTCGCCCAGCCCGGGGCTGCCCGGGGTCGGGGTGGCCGCCGCGGGCTTCGGCCGGCCCCAGCCCGGTAGGGCGGCCTGGCCGGGGGTGCCGGTCACGACGGTGCCGGCGGTGGTGACGGTCAGGGCGGCGATGGCCGCCGTGAGAGCGCGTCGCACGGGGTGGACTCCCTCCATCGGGGTGTACGCACCGCCAACCTAATCGACGGTTGTGAACGCGCCTGCCTCCGAACGCGACCGAGCGCTATTCAATTTATGCCGATGTTTCGATAGTATTACCGACTAGTAACAAGGCACCGACCCCTGGCCACGCGCGCGGTCTACGGGCTCCACCACCCCTGTCCCGTGGAGGTCCTGTCATGTCCCGTCGCGTCCGCACCGCCCTGGCCGCACTGCTCGCGGCCGTCCTCGGCGCCGTGCTCGTCCCCGGCGTCGCCAAGGCGGCCACCGTCAACTACGTCGCCCTCGGCGACTCCTACTCCTCCGGCGTCGGGGCCGGCCCGTACGACCTCTCGACCTGCCTGCGCAGCCAGAAGTCGTACGCCCCGCTCTGGGCCGCCGCGCACGCGGTCACCAGCTTCAGGTTCCCGGCCTGCGGCGGCGCGGTCACCGCCGACGTCATCGGCAGCCAGGTGAACTCGCTGAGCACCGGCACCACCCTGGTCACCGTCACCATCGGTGGCAACGACGCCGGCTTCGCCGACGTCATCACGAGCTGCCGGTTCGGCAGCACCTCGACCTGCGAGAGCGCCGTCAACGACGCCCGGGCCTTCGCCACCGCCACCCTGCCCGGCCGGCTCGACAACACCTACGCCGCCATCCGGAACCGGGCGCCCAACGCCCGGCTGGTGGTGCTGGGCTACCCGCGGCTGTTCGAGACGAACTACTTCGGGCTGCTGGCCATGAGCACCTACAAGCGGACCATCCTCAACCAGGCCGCCGACCTGCTCGCCACGGTGATCGCCGACCGGGCCCGGGCCGCCGGGGCCACCTTCGTCGACACCCGGCAGTTCTTCGCCGGCCACGGCGTCTGTGCCGCCGACCCGTGGATCAACGACGTCAGCGGGCTCATCGAGGCGTACCACCCGGACGCCGACGGCTACCGCTACGGCTACCTGGCCGCGCTGACGTCCGCCATCGGCTGACCCGACGCGACGGCGGCCGGCGGTCCGCGATGGACCGCCGGCCGCCCGCCGGCCCGGGACGGTTCGTCCCGGGCTCCGGCCGATCAGCGCGCCGGCACGAGTTCGCCGGTCAGCTCCGGCCCGGTGCTCCGCACCGGCGGCTCGGCGTGCCGTCCGCGCGCCGCCCGGCGGCCGGACGGAACGGCCAGGGCGGCCAGCGCGGCGGCCACCGAGATGCCGGTGAGCAGCAGGAAGCCCATGGTGAAGCCGGCCTCCCGGGGCAGCCCGCTCGCCTGCGGGTGGGCGGTGATCACGCTGCTGGCCACCGCGGCGCCGATCGCGCCGCCGATGGTGCGGATGTTGGCGTTCATGCCGGTCGCCACGCCGGTCTGCCGGGCCGGCACGCTGGCCACGATGAGGTTGGCCATCGAGGCGAAGGCCAGCCCGATGCCGAGCCCCACCAGGGCGCCGGCCACGCCGATCTCCCAGCGGGTGTCGTGCGCGACGGTCAGCATCGCCGCGGCGAGCACGTTGAACACGGCGCCCGTGGCCAGCTGCGCCTTGGTGCTGAACCGGGCCGACAGTCGGCCGGCGACGAGGCCGGCCACGAACATGCCGACCAGCATGGGCAGCATGAGCAGCCCGGCCTGGGTGACGCTCGCGCCGAAGCCGTAGCCGGCGCTGGTCGGGATCTGCACGAACTGCGGCAGGAAGGCGTAGACGGAGAACATCGAGGCGCCGTAGAGCAGGGCGACCAGGTTGGTCGTCCAGACCGCGGGCAGGCGCATCATCCGCATGTCGATGAGCGGGCTCGCCGAGCGGGTCTCGGCCACCAGCCAGCCGGCCAGGAGCACGCCGGCGAGCGCCAGCAGGCCGATCACCCGGCCGGACGTCCAGCCCCAGGCGGCGCCCTTGCTGACCGGCAGCAGCAGGGCCACCAGCCAGCCGGAGAGGAGCAGGGTGGCCGCCCAGCTGACCCGGCCCGGGGTGCGCACCGGCGACTCCGGCACGAACCGGTGCGCCGCGAGCGCGGTGAGGCCGACGACGACCATCGGGATCCAGAACAGCCAGCGGTAGCCCAGGGTGGCGACGATCGGCCCGGCCAGCACGACGCCGAGGCCGCCGCCGGCGGCGACGATCGCCGAGATCGCCGCGACGGCCGAGCTCACCCGGGCCGCGGGGAACTCGTCGCGGATGATGCCGAAGGAGAGCGGGAAGACCGCGCCACCGATGCCCTGGACGATCCGGGCGACGACGAGCATGCCGATGTTGGGCGCGACGGCCGCCAGCAGGCAGCCCAGCGCGAGCGCGGCGAGGGAGACGACCAGGGTCCGCTCCTTGCCGACCATGTCACCGACCCGGCCGAGGACCGGGGTGAAGATCGACGCGGACAGCAGGTAGGCGGTCAGCACCCAGGTCACGGTGTTCTGCGAGGTGTGCAGGTCGTGCTGGATGGTGGGCAGCACCGGGGTGATCAGCGACTGGAGCATCGCGAAGAAGCCGGCGCCGGCCGCGAGGACGAGGAAGGTCAACCGGCGCGAGTCGCGCCGGACGGTGTCGATCACGGAAATGGCTCCCGTTCGCATGACGTGGGAAAGGTGTTCCGGGGGCCGCTCGCGCGGATCAGCGACGGTGGCGGCCTCGGCGGGCTGAGGTGTCTCAGCGGGTTGCGGGCATGGTGGGACCTCCCGGGTCCGATGTCTGGTTCGCCGACCGCGGTGGGTGGGATCGGCGGGGAAAGCCGGAGTAAGCTATCCGGAGGCAAGGCTCCGGTCAGTTCCGGAGGGGTGCCTCCACTAACGTAGCGGAGGGGTGCCTCCGTTTGCAAGGGGAGAGGGGTGACGCCCGTCATGGCCAGCGCTGACCAGCTGGGCGAGGTCTTCGCCCGGCGCCCGAAGCGGGCCGATGCCCGGCGCAACTACGACGCGCTGATCGCCGCCGCCCAGGAGGTGTTCGGCGAGTGTGGCGCCGGCGCGTCCCTGGAGGAGATCGCCCGGCGGGCCGGCGTGGGCATCGGCACGCTCTACCGGAACTTCCCGAAGCGGCGGGACCTGTTCGAGGCGGTCTACGTCGAGGAGGTGCGGGCGCTCAGCGCCTCCGCCGCCGACCTGGCGGACCGTCCCCCGTGGGACGCCCTGGTCGCCTGGCTGCACCGGTTCGTCGCCTACGTCGGCACCAAGCGGGCCCTCGCCGAGGAGTTGGTGCACGACTCCGAGGTGTTCCGCAGCTGCCGCACCGAGATCTACGCCGCGGGCGAGCCGCTGCTGCGCCGCGCCCAGCAGGCCGGGGCGGCTCGGCCGGACGCCACCTTCGACGACGTGGTGCGGCTGGTCAGCGGCATCATGGCGTACCAGTTCTTCGAGCCGGCCCAGCGCGACCGGGTCCTGACCATCGCCCTGGACGGCCTGCGCCACCCCGCCACGCCCCGCTGACGCCCGCGGCCGGCGGCGTTCACCTGGATCGGCCGGGTGGCCGACGGCGGCCCGGATCCGGGCGGCCGCCCCCGCTGACGGCGTGACGGCCGGCGACCCCCGTGGCGCCGCCGGCCGTCACCGTCGACTCAGGACGCGTCGACATCCGCGTTGCTCGGCCGACCCCACGGGCCGGTGATCGCGAAGACGTAGCCCGGCGACTGGATGTTGGCGAACAGGATCTTCCCGTCCGCGCTGAACGTCGGGCCGGTGAACTCGCTGTCGTTGAGCTCGTTGCGGGCCAGCGGGTACGCCTTGCCCTGCTCGGTCACGCCGACCAGGTGCGACACGCCCTCGCCGTCCTCGGCCAGGATCACGCCGCCGTACGGCGAGACGGTGATGTTGTCCGGGCCGTCGTAGTTGCCCTTGTCCGCGTCCGGGTCGGGGTTGACGCCGAAGATGGTCTTCAGCGTCACCGTCTCGGTGCGCGGGTCGTAGAACCAGACCTGGCCGTCGTGCTCGTTGACGCTGCCGTCGTCGTGCCGGGCGAAGCTCGCCACGAAGTACGCGCCGCCGTCGGCCCACCAGGCGCCCTCCAGCTTGCGGCTGCGGGTCACCTCGTCGTCGGTGAACTGCTTGCGCACGGAGACCGTCTTCGCGTCCCGGTCCGGCACGTCCACCCACTCCACCTTGTAGCGGGTGCCCGGGGTGGTGGCCTCGGAGAGGTCGGCCACGTGCTGGCTGCCGCGGAAGCAGCTCATCGCCTGGAGGCTGCCGGCGGTGTCGCCGTCCGGGCGCTGGGCGAGCGCGCGCAGGGCGCCCTTGCCGGCCCGGAAGCCGGCCGGCGGGGTCCAGCGGAAGTAGAGGCCGTTCGGGCCGCCCGCGTCCTCGGTCAGGTAGATCGCGTGGGTGTACGGGTCCACCGCCACCGCCTCGTGCGAGTAGCGGCCGAGGAACTTGAGCGCCACCGGGTTCTGGTTGGCGGCCCGGTCGTGCGGGTCCACCTCGAAGACGTACCCGTGGTCCTTCAGGTACTGCCCGCCGGCCTTCTGCTCGGTCTCCTCGCAGGTCAGCCAGGTGCCCCACGGAGTGATGCCGCCGGCGCAGTTGTTGTGCGTGCCGGCCACGCTGACGTACTCGCGCAGCCGCCGGCCCTGCTGGTCCACCTCGATGGTGGTGGTGCCGCCCCGGGCACCCGGGTCGTAGGTCAGGCCGGCCAGCGCCGGCACCGGGAACGGCTCGCTGCCGCC
>NZ_JBEXLR010000025.1:0-63989 GCF_040610095.1 Micromonospora sp. NPDC004540 | reverse complement strand
TGCTGTGGAGCGGCATCGTCGAGGAACCCCGCGCGGCCAGGATCGCCGAACACCTGCTCGGCCCCCGACTCTTCTCCGGCTGGGGAGTACGCACCATGGCCGACGGGGAAGGCCGCTACAACCCGATCGGCTACCACGTCGGCACCGTCTGGCCCTTCGACAACGCGTTCATCGCCTGGGGGCTGCGCCGCTACGGCTTCACCCGCGAGGCCGGACGCATCGCCGAGGGGATCATCGACGCC
Source organism: Micromonospora sp. NPDC004540 (assembly GCF_040610095.1). Taxonomy (NCBI): domain Bacteria; kingdom Bacillati; phylum Actinomycetota; class Actinomycetes; order Micromonosporales; family Micromonosporaceae; genus Micromonospora; species Micromonospora sp. NPDC004540. Next base: position 63,747 of record NZ_JBEXLR010000025.1, on the reverse strand, counting down.
GCCGGGTTCTTCGAGGGGAGGCTGCCGGAGGCCTTCGGCGGCTACGAGCGGTCGCTGACCAGGTATCCGGTGCGGTACCCCACGGCGTGCAGTCCACAGGCGTGGTCCACGGGCACCCCGTTGTTGTTGCTACGGACCATGCTCGGCATGGAGCCCCGCGGGAACCACCTGGTGACCAGGCCGGCCGTTCCCCTGAGCCTGGGCCGGATCGAGCTGCTCAACATTCCCGGACGGTGGGGCCGAGCCGGGGCCCTGGGACGCGCCCACCCGGAGCGGCACTGACCGCTACGCGCCGCGCAGGCGTACGCCGCGACGGGCGGCGGGCCCTGTTGCCCTCGTCACCTACCGTGACGGACGGCGGCGTGGCGCGGTTGACCATGACGTGACGTCAGGCTCTAGCGTGGGTTTCGGCGCCGTCCGGCGGGCCGAAACACGCTCGACCGATCGGTCGTCTCAGGGGTAACCCTGAGCCCGGGTGGGGGCCGACCCGCAGTGCGAAATCCGCAATGGCTCCGCCGGGAGTCGGACGGATCCGGGATGCACGGCACCGAGGATGGGATCAGCCCCACCGACCAGCGGGGGCGGCGGGGATACCGCAGGCAGACGGAAGAGGTAGATGACGTGACCGCGACGGTAGGGCAGCAGGCGGTGGCCGCGGCCCGGGCCAGCGACGTGTGGAAGGTGTACGGCAGCGGCGAGGCGCAGGTCATCGCCCTCCGGGGGGTGAGCGCCGAGTTCGAGCGGGGCCGGTTCACGGCGATCATGGGCCCGTCCGGCTCCGGCAAGTCGACGCTGATGCACTGCCTGGCGGGCCTGGACTCGGTGACCCGGGGCACCGTCATGATCGGTGACACCACGGTGACCGGGCTCGGCGACGCCGGCCTGACGAAGCTGCGCCGCGACAAGGTGGGCTTCATCTTCCAGCAGTTCAACCTGCTGCCGACGCTCACCGCGCAGGAGAACATCCTGCTGCCGCTGTCGATCGCCGGCCGCAAGCCCGACCCGGCCTGGTACGACACGGTGATCGACACGGTCGGTCTGCGGGACCGGCTCGGGCACCGCCCGGCCCAGCTCTCCGGCGGCCAGCAGCAGCGGGTGGCGTGCGCCCGGGCCCTGGTCGCCCGACCCGAGGTGATCTTCGCCGACGAGCCGACCGGCAACCTGGACTCCCGCTCCGGCGCCGAGGTGCTCAACTTCCTGCGCAACTCGGTCCGCGAGCACGGCCAGACCATCGTCATGGTCACCCACGACCCGACCGCCGCCGCGTACGCCGACCGGGTGGTCTTCCTCGCCGACGGCCAGATCGTCTCCGAGCTGATCGAGCCGACCGCCGACACGGTGTTGGACACCATGAAGAAGCTCGACGCGCCGGCCGAGGTGGGCAACTGATGTTCCGGGCCACTCTGAAGAGCCTGCTGGCGCGCAAGGTGCGCCTGCTGCTGTCCGGCCTGGCGGTGGTGCTCGGCGTCATGTTCGTCTCCGGCGCGTTCGTGCTCACCGACACCCTCGGCCGCTCCTTCGACGCGGTCTTCTCCGACGCGTTCTCCGAAGTCGACGTCAACGTGGCCGGCAAGCCGAAGGTCGCCCTGTCCGAGGTCGAGGGCGAGCAGGTGGCCACCCCGGTGCCCGCGTCGGTCGTCGACCGGGTCAAGGCGGTGCCCGGCGTCACCGACGTCCGCGGCGTGGTCGCCGCCGACGGGGCCCGGCTGATCGGCAGCAACGGCAAGGTGGTCACCTCGTTCGGCCCGCCGCAGCTCGGCGAGAACTGGCTCGGCGAGGGAGACCTGCTGAAGCTGCGCGAGGGGCGTGCCCCGCAGGCCGACGACGAGATCGTGGTCAACGTGGCGCTCGCCGACGCGGCCAAGGTCAAGGTCGGCGACCGGGTGGGCGTGCTGACCCTGGCGCCGAAGAAGGAGTTCACCCTGGTGGGCGTCTTCGGCTACAGCGGCGGCCGGGACTCGGTCGGCGGGGTCAACGAGGTGATGTTCACGACCCCGGTGGCCCAGCAGCTGATGCTCGGCAAGCCGGACGTGTTCTCCAACGTGACCGCGCGGACCGCCGATGGCACCACGCCGGAGGCGCTGCGCGACGACGTGGCCCGCGCCCTCGGCGCGGACTACGAGGTGAAGACCGGCAAGCAGCTCGCGGACGACGCGTCCGCCGGCCTGAAGGAGGGCCTGTCCTTCTTCAACAAGATCCTGCTCGGCTTCGCCGCGGTGGCGCTGCTGGTCGGCACATTCCTGATCCTCAACACCTTCTCGATCATCGTGGCCCAGCGCACCCGCGAGCTGGCGCTCATGCGGGCCATCGGCGCGAGCGGGCGGCAGATCATCGGCTCGGTGGTGCTGGAGGCCGTGGCGGTCGGTCTGATCGCCTCGGTGCTCGGGCTCGCCGCCGGCATCGGGGTCGGCGCGCTGCTGGCGTACCTGTTCGGCAAGCTCGCCGGCGGGCTCACCCTGGCCGGTCTGGGCGTGCCGCCCGCGGCGGTGATCGGTGCCTTCGCCGTGGGCACGGTGATCACGGTCGTGGCGGCGCTACTGCCCGCGCTGCGCGCCTCGCGCATCCCGCCGATCGCCGCCATGCAGGACGTGGCCACGCCGGACCGTCCGCTGACCAAGGTGACCGTCGGCGGGTCCGTGGTCACCGCGATCGGCGCGGGCCTGCTCTTCCTCGGGCTCGGCGGCCACGCCGGCGACAACACCCTGGCCACCATCCTCGGTGGCGTGCTGTTCGCCTTCATCGGCGTGGCGCTGCTGACCCCGCTGATCAGCCGGCCGGTCGTCGCCCTGCTGGGCTCGATCTTCGCCTGGTCCGTGCCGGGCAAGCTGGGCCGGCTGAACTCCGGCCGCAACCCCCGGCGCACCGCGATCACGGCCGCCGCGCTGATGGTCGGCATCGCCCTGGTGACCGGGGTGACGGTGATCCTCGACTCGGCCAAGGGCAGCATCAGCGCTCTGGCGGAGGACACCATCAAGGCGGAGCTGGTGATCTCCGGCGCCCAGGCCGGCCCGCGGCCGCCGAGCTTCGACCCGGCGGTGCTGGAGAAGGCCGCCGACATCCCCGGGGTGCGGCTGGTCGACGGCGAGTACGGCGACATGGCCACCATGAACGGTGAGCGGACCTGGGTGGCCGCGTCCAGCGACGTGGCCGCGCTGGAGCAGATCTTCGGGGCGAAGGCGAACGCCGGTGACATCAGCCGGCTCAGCCCGGACCAGATGCTGGTCAGCTCGGACACCGCGAAGTCGCGCAACCTGTCGGTCGGCTCGACGGTGACCGTGCAGCTGTCCCGCGGCGAGGCCCGCACCTACACGGTCAGCGGCATCTACGAGAGCTCGCAGCTGACCAACCCGGTGGTGCTGCCACCGCAGGCGGCCACCGACTTCGCCATCCCGCAGCCCATCCAGGGCTTCGTGCAGCTCGCCCCGGGCACCTCGGTCGCCGCGGTGCAGCCGCAGATCGAGCGGCTGCTCGCGGACAGCCCCGAGGTGTCCGTGGCGGACCGGGCCGCGTTCATCAAGCAGCAGACCAGCCAGCTGGACACCCCGCTGCGGATGATCCAGATCCTGCTGGCGCTGGCCATCGTGATCGCGGTGCTGGGCATCATCAACACCCTCGCCCTGTCGGTGCTGGAGCGGACCCGGGAACTGGGCCTGCTGCGGGCCATCGGCCTGCGCCGGGCGCAGACCATGCGGATGATCACCGTGGAGGCGGTGGTGATCTCGATCTTCGGCGCGCTGCTCGGCGTCGTGGTCGGCACCGGCCTCGGCGCGGCCGTGGTCCGGGCGCTCAAGGACGAGGGCATCACCGACCTGGTCCTGCCCTGGAGCCAGATGGTGACCTTCCTGGTCCTGGCCGCGATCATCGGCGTGGTGGCCGCGGTGCTGCCCGCCATCCGCGCCGCGCGGATCAACGTGCTGGGCGCCATCGCCCACGACTGACCCGGCACGCACGACGGCCCCCGCCACCCCGGTGTGGCGGGGGCCGTTTCGTCCCCGCCGGCTCCTCGCCCCCTGCCAGACTCGGGCCACGGGGGTGAGGGGTGTGACGGACGACGCCTACGCGCGGGCACTGGCGAACGCCGAAGGGCTGCTCGGCCAGCCGCTCACCCTGCCGCTCGGCCCCGGTGAGCCGGCGGTCGGCGCGGACTTCCGGCGGCTGGCCACCCTGCACACCTTCGGTGACGTGTGGCCCCGCGAGGGCCTCGACCTGCGCTCCCGCTGCCTGGTGTCGGTGGCGATCGCCGCGGCGTTGGGCACCCACGAGCCGTTGCGCGGGCAACTGCGCATCGCGCTGCACTCCGGGGTGAGCCGGGAGGAGATCGTCGAACTCTTCATCCACCTGGCCGCCTACGCCGGCGCCGCGCGAGCGTTCGACAGCTACCAGATCGCCGTGGCGGTGTTCGGCGAAGCCCGCTGACCAGCCTCAGGCGGGGCGTTCGCCGAGCAGGGCCGCGAGCAGCTCCAGGTCCGCCGCGGTCAGGCTCTCCAACTGGTGTACGCCGTCCGTCGGCGGCAGCGGCACCTCGGCCGGGACGGCCAGCACGGCGGCCCCGGCGGCCAGCGCGCTGGCCACTCCGGTCGGCGAGTCCTCGATCGCCACGCACCGCTCGATCGGCACGCCGAGCAGCCGCGCCGCGGTCAGGTACGGCTCCGGGTGCGGCTTGGCCGCGTCCACCTCGTCGCCGCAGACCACCGCGTCGAAGCTGTCCCGGCCCAGGGTGTCGAGGGCGACCTCGACCAGCGGCCGGGTGCTGGAGGTGACCAGAGCGGTGGGAATGCCGGCGGCGCGGACGGCGCGCAGCAGGGCCAGCGCCCCGGGCCGCCAGCGCAGCCCGTCGCGGAACAGCTCCAGGATCCGGGCGTTGATCCAGTCGGCGCTGGCCTGCGGATCCCGCTCCGGCTGGCCCAGGTCGTCGTGCACCATCCGCATTGAGACGGCCATGCTGGTGCCGATGATCGCCTTGCGGGCCGCCTCGGAGAGCGTCCCGCCGTAGACCGCCGCGAGTTCCTGCAACGCGACGTCCCAGAGCTTCTCGCTGTCGACCAGGGTGCCGTCCATGTCGAAGAGCACGGCGGCGGGGTGTCTGCTGCTCAGCGGGGGCCTCCTCGGGTGCGGGTACCCGCCGATCCTCTCAGCCGGGCCCGACCCGGCGGCCACCGTCCCCCTCGGGGGTGACCTGCGGCATCAGCCGAGGCCGCAGGCGTCCAGGGAGTTCTCGTAGCCGCGGAAGAACGAGTCGCTGCGCTGCTCGGCGGTGCCGTGCGAGCCCTCGGCGAACCAGGGCTGGTCCGGGTCGTCGCCGACCGCCAGCAGCCCCTCCCGGAACTCGTCCAGATCGCCCTCGGCCAGGGTCAGCGTCCCCGAACGCACGTTGTCGCCGATGTACGCCCCGGCCATGCAGTCCGCCTGCAACTCCTGCTGGATGGTGAAGTTGTAGCGGATGCCGAGGCGCACCTGGACGCCGTGGGCGTACTCGTGGCCGAGCAGGTAGTAGAGGAAGGCGTCGCCGACCTGCCGGAACGCCCCCACCGACCAGGTCACGTCGTAGGCGATGAAGTCACCGGCCGAGCAGTAGACCGCGTTGTTGCGGGGCAGCCCCTGGCCGCCGCAGGAGACCTCGCCGGACCTGGTGTACGGCACCACCCGCCGGATCGGCTGGAACTGCTTGCCGGAGCCCCGGAACCGGTCCGTCCAGTAGCGCTCGGCCACGCCCACGGCGTCGGAGAAGTCCTGCTTGAACTCGGCCACGCTGGTGGTGCCGTCCGCCCGGGTCGAGTCCGCTCCCGGGGAGGCCGGCTGGTCGCTTCGCCGCGGGCGGGGCTGCTCCGGCTCGCCCTGGTCCAGCCCGCCGCCCATGCAGCCGGCCGCCACGACCAGGGCCACCAGCAGCCCGGCGAGCGGTCCCGGTCGCCGACGTCCCGCCTTCTCCCCCACCGTTGCCTCCCGGCTGAGTCGCTGTGTCAGCGCAGTACCCCGAGCGCGCGCCGTTGATGCCCACCGGGGATCACGTGGGCGCCCCGGCCTTCGTTCACCGGTCGGCGGTCACGTCCGCCGCCCGGCCGACCGGTCGGGTCACATCTTCAGGTCGTCGCGGCGGTGGACCTCGCCCTGCGAGGCGTGGCGCTGCGCCTCGTAGCGGTGCCGCCGCGACTCCGCGTCGCGCTCCGCCCCCCGGTCCTCGTCCGGGGTGGACCGTCGCCGGTCCCGCCAGGAGACGTATCCCACCGCCGCGGCCACGACCGCGGCCACCACCGCCAGCGTCACCAACACCGTCGTCATGCCCACGACGGTAGGGCCACCGCGCACCCCCGGGTCGCGGCTACGCTGCGGCCATGATCGACGCGGACTTCGACGCGCACGAGCGGTCCCGGTGGGCGGGCCGGGCCGAGGCGTACGCGCGCAGCTTCGGCCGGCTCTGCGCGTACCCGGCGGGGGCGTTGCTGGACGCGGCGGGCGTGCGGGCCGGACGGCGGGTGATCGACGTGGGCACCGGGCCGGGCACCGTCGCGGCGGCGGCCCTCGCCCGCGGCGCCCAGGTGGTGGCGGTCGACGCGGAGCCGAGCATGCTCGACGCGGCCCGGCGGACCGCGCCCGGCGCCGAGGTCCGGGCCGCGGCGCTGCCGCGCCTGCCGTTCCCGCCCAGCGGCTTCGACGCGGCGGTGGCGAACTTCGTGCTCAACCACGTCGGCGATCCGGCCGCCGGGCTGGCCGAGCTGCGCCGGGTGGTCCGCCCCGGCGGCCGGGTCGCGGTGACCGTCTGGCCGTCCCCGCAGCCGCCGCTGCAACGGCTCTGGGGCGAGGCCGTCGCCGCCGCCGGCGTGGCGACGCCGCCCGACCTGCCCCGGCTCGCGCCCGAGCGCGACTTCCCCCGCACCGAGGCGGGCCTGGCTGGGCTGCTGGCCGCGGCCGGGCTGGCCGACGTCCGGTGCGTGACCCTGAGCTGGGCGCACCGCACCGACCCGGAGGACTGGTGGGCCGGCCCGGCGGCCGGCATCAGCACCATCGGCCTGGTGCTGGAGCGGCAGCCGATGGCCGGGCGCGAGCGCATCCGCGAGGAATACGACCGGCTCGCCGCCCACTACCGGGACGCCGACGGGTTCCTGGCGCTGCCCACCGCCGCGCTGATCGGCTCCGCCCGGGTCGACTGATCCGCCCCTAGGCTGGTGTCCGGGGCGGCTCCGCGGCTCCGACGTTCCGGGTGAGCGGCGCCGCGGGGCGCCGGCCGAGAGGAGACACGGTGAAGTACCTGATCATGCTCTACGGCAGCCAGCGGGACTACGACGCGATGGCCGGGCGGCCCGGCGACCAGCCACCGATGAGCCCCGAGCAGGTCGCCGCCATGCACGCCCACATGGAGGCGGTCCACAAGGAACTGGCCGAGACCGGGGAACTCGTCGACGCGCAGGGCCTGTCCGCGCCGGTGCACGCCCGCCGGGTCCGGCTGCGCGGCGGGGCGCCCGTGGTGACCGACGGCCCGTACGCCGAGACGCAGGAGGTGCTGGCCGGCTACACGATGGTCGAGTGCGCCAGCTTCGACCGGGCCACCGAGATCGCCGCCCGGTTCGTCAACCCGGACGGCGAGGGCGAGTACGTCGACGTGCGGCCGGTCGTGGACGGCATCGAGGAACTCCAGGGCTGAGCGGTGCCCGCCGAACGCGTCGAGGACCTGTTGCGCGCCCTGGCGCCGCAGGTCCTCGGCGCGCTCGTCCGCCGGTACGGGCACTTCGACACCGCCGAGGACGCCACCCAGGAGGCGCTGCTCGCCGCCGCCACCCGCTGGCCCGACGCCGGGCTCCCGGACGATCCGAAGGCGTGGCTGATCACCGTGGCGTCCCGCCGGCTGACCGACCTGCTCCGGGCCGAGCAGGCCCGGCGTCGCCGGGAGGACGGCGTGGCCCGGGAGGCGCCGGCGGACCGGTGGCTCGCGCCGCCCGCGGACGCGGTGCCGGACGACGCCGACGACAGCCTCATCCTGCTGTTCCTCTGCTGCCACCCGTCGCTGCCGCCGGCCGGGCAGATCGCCCTGACCCTGCGCGCGGTCGGCGGGCTGAGCACCGCCGAGGTGGCCCGGGCGTTCCTCGTGCCGGAGGCGACCATGACCCGGCGGATCACCCGGGCCAAGCAGCGCATCCGGGACAGCGGGCTGCCGTTCGCCCCGCCGGCCGGCCCGGAGCGGGCCGCCCGGCTCGACGCCGTGCTGCACGTGCTCTACCTGATCTTCAACGAGGGGTACGCGAGCACCGCGGGGGAACAGCTGCACCGGCCCGACCTGTGCGCCGAGGCGATCCGGCTGGCCCGGTTGCTGCACCGGCTCACCGACGACCCCGAGGCGACCGGGCTGCTGGCGTTGATGCTGCTCACCGACGCGCGGAGCCCGGCACGGACCGGCCCGGACGGGACGCTGGTGCCGATGGCCGAGCAGGACCGGGGGCGCTGGCGGGCCGACCGCATCGCCGAGGGGACGGCGCTGGTCGCCGCGGCGCTGCCCCGGGGCGCGGTCGGGCCGTACCAGCTCCAGGCGGCGATCGCCGCGCTGCACGACGAGGCGACCGACATCGAGGCGACCGACTGGCCGCAGATCGTCGCCCTCTACGAGATGCTGCTGACGTTGCACGACAACCCGGTGGTCCGGCTGAACCACGCCGTGGCGGTGGCCATGGCGCACGGGCCGCGCGCCGGCCTGGCGCTGCTCGACGCACTGGCCAGCGACCGCCGGGTCGCCGAGGACCACCGCCGGTACGCGGCCCGGGCGCACCTGCTGGAGCTGGCCGGGGAGCCGGACGCGGCGCGCGAGGCGTACCTGGCGGCGGCCCGCCGGTCGATGAACCTGGCCCAGCAGCGCTACCTGCACGGCCGCGCGGCCCGGCTCGGCCCGCTCACTGCTGGTTGAGCACCACCGGGGTGCCCGGGCAGGCCAGGCAGGCGAAGACGCGCAGCGCGCCGTAGCGGCCCACCACCACACCGGTCGTCTCGCGGGTGGAGTCGATCGTGAGCACCAGCCGCGTCGGGCCGGCACAGGACGGGCACGGGGTGGGCGTCGGGTCGGTGAGGGTCCAGAACGGATGGCCGCCGACCTTCCAGCCGAAGGCCAGCGGCCACCGGTCGTAGAACTCCGCGACGTCCTCGTCGTCGTCGTCCTCGTCCTCGTCGGCCGCGCGGGGCAGCGCGTCGCGGATCGCCGCCGGCAGCTCCGCCGGGTCCGGGTAGTCGACCACGCGCTCGGGGTGCAACCGGCACGGGCGGGGCAGGTAGTGCTCGTCGCCCACCTCGCCCTCGGGCGGCGCCGCGAGCGGGTCGGTCACCTCGGCCTCGCGGCGCCAGCGCAGGTGGACCGTCGGCCCCCAGGTCGTCGCCTGCTGGTGCTCGAACGGGCACCAGAGCACCTGGAGCAGGTCGGCGCCGTCGGGCCGGGGCAGGTCCGGCAGGTCGGCCGCGCGCAGCTGGGCCAACGCCACCATCGGGTTGGGCGTCGGGTGCGGGCGGGCCACGTAGCGGTGGCCGACGTACGGGCCGCCGTTGACCGAGCCGAAGCCGGTGTAGCCGGGACCGACGAGGCGGGCGATCTCCTCGAGCAACTCCAGCTCCCCGTCGGCCATGACGTGCGCCTGGGTCCGGTGCGCCTCCCGCTCCCGCAGCCGGGCGAGCAGCTCCGCCGGGAGAGGCACCTCCTCGGCGACCATGTGCGGGGTGTCGCAGGTCGGCCAGGTCTCGGCCGCCGGCCAGCGTAGCGGCCCGCCGAGGTGGCTGTCGGCGGCGGTGACCGCACCCGGTCGGGGGTTCAGCCGGGCGGCCGGCCGCCCCAGCGGCGCGAGCGCGGGAAAACGGGTCAGCAGCTCAACCGGCGCGGGGGTGATCATGCAGGGAGCCTATGTCCCCGCCGAGGGCTGCGTGGATCCACGGTCACCGGCCCCCAGCGGGTGCACGGATCCGGGCGCCCCTGCGGGGCGCCTGCGGTATGGCGTGACCTCAGTCCAGGCCGCGCATGATGTGCGGCTCGCCGTCGTCGTCGCCGAAGCAGCGGTGCAGCGTCTGCGCACGGGCCCACAGGTCCAGGCTGCTCGGCGGCCCGACCGGCGGTGGACCGGCGGGCGCGCTCACCACGGGGGCCGGGTCCGGCGGAACCTTCGAAGCGATGTCGTCGGTCATCTCCGCCCCTTTCGTCGTACCCCCATGCTCGTCCTCTGCCGTCACAACCGCATCTCCCGGGCTGCGCCGGCGTGGACGGCTGGTCGGGGGCGGTTACCCGCCCGGGCGGGGCCGGTAACCCGTACTCCGGTCACCGTAACGGGCCGGACCGGGCGGCACAGCGGGTTTCTTCCGCCGGGCGGTCAGCCGCGGGCGTCGAGGAGCCGGTCGAGGTTCGCCGCGGTGCTGATGAGGGAGACCCCATCGTCGCTGAGGAAGCGGGTGATGAGGATCGGAGTCCCCGGCAGGTAGAGCTGTTTGCTCGTGTAGTCGACCCCCTCCGGCGAGACCTGGAAGTGGCCACCGCGACGCCGGTCGAGCAGGCCGCCGAAGATGCACGGCGAATCGAACCGAGGTGCGCAGAACCGACCTCCCACCTCGTCTCGCCGTCGTCCTGGGCGACTACCCCTGCCCCGGCGGCACACACCTGGCCGGCCGCCGGGCCCGCCCGGTTCCGCGCCCGAAGCGGCGTCCGTCCGGTTCCGGTCATCCACTGTTCACAGAACTTGATCTAGACGGCTACTTCCATCTCTGTCTATATGGGTGCCAGCACATGCCAATCCCATCCGGATGGAGTCCCATGACCCGCACGATGCGCGCCACGGCCATCAGCCTCGCCGCGATCCTGGCCGCCACCCTCGGCCTCACCCAGCCCGCCTGGGCCGCCAGCTACTCCGCCTCCCTGACCACCGCCGTCGCCGGCCTCCCCGTCGCCACCGAGGTCCGCACCGGCTACAGCCGCGACCTCTTCCCACACTGGATCGACGCCGACGGCGACGGCTGCAACACCCGCAACGAGGTGCTCTACGCCGAGGCCACCACCAAGCCCACGATCAGCGGCACCTGCACCCTCTCCGGCGGCCGCTGGTACTCCTACTACGACAACGCCTACTGGACGCTCACCGGCGACCTCGACATCGACCACATGGTGCCGCTCGCCGAGGCCTGGGACTCCGGCGCCCGCAACTGGACCACCAGCCGCCGCCAGGCGTACGCCAACGACCTGGGCGACTCCCGCGCGCTGGCCGCGGTCACCGACAACGTCAACCAGGCCAAGGGCGACCAGGACCCGGCCACCTGGATGCCGTCGTACGCCTCCGCCCGCTGCCGCTACATCGGCGAGTGGGTGGCGGTGAAGGTCCGGTGGCGGCTCAGCGTGGACAGCGCGGAGAAGAGCGCCCTGACCAGCTGGGCCAACAACTGCCCCGCCGCCACCATCTCGGTCACGTACGCGTACTGACGCCTGCCATCCCCCGATCCTGGAGCGTTGGCGTTCGGACCGAACGGCACCTCTCCAGGATCGTCGGCGGACACTTCTACCTCCGTCCAGGTCCGCTCCGACACCTGGCACCCAGTTCGTCACACCCGTCAGGCAAGGTGGCCGGACTGAGCAAGGCCGGTGCGGCATCGGCCACCCAGAACCTGGAGGAAAACGTGGCGGTCACCGCCGATGATCTCGACGCGGCACTGTCCAGCGTCGTCGCCCGCCTGCGACCGGCGACCGGCTCGGACTGGTCCGTCCGGGCAGGCAGCCTGGAGTGGGACTGCTGGCACACCGCCGAGCACATCGGCGACTGCCTGATGTCGTTCGCCACCCAGCTCGTGGCCCGACCCGAGAAGCGGTATGTGCGCTACATGGCGATCGCCGACAAGGATGCTTCCCCGGCCGAGGTGCTGGAGTTCGCCGAGGCGGGTGGTCGCGTCCTGGCAGCCACGGTACGCGCGTCCGGGCCGGACGTCCGGGCCTACCACCCCAGCGGTCAAGCCGATCCGGAGGGCTTCGCCGCGATGGGGTGCGTGGAGACGCTGCTGCACGGCGACGACATCGCGCGGGGCCTCGGTCTCGCCATCGACCCACCACGTGACGTGTGCGCCCGGGTGCTCGCTCGGCTGTTCCCGGCAGCGGCGCAGGAACTGGCCGGCGTCGACCCGTGGGCGGCACTGCGGTGGTCCACCGGCCGGATCGAGCTGCCCGGACGCCACCGGCTGACGGAATGGCGCTGGCGGGGTGCTCCCCTCGACGAGGGTGAGGGCCTCACTCGGCGTTGATCTGGACTATTCAGGATCCGGTCGACTGATATCTGCGGACCGCGGCTTCGGCGAGCATGGTGAGGTACTTGTCGCCGCCGGGCTTGTTGCCCTGCTCCTGGACGACCACCAAGGTGGTTCCGGTCCGGACCAGTACGCTGTCGCATTCAAGAGTGCCAGAACCGGACGTCGCGCTGCATCTGACGTGCAGACTGTCATCGCCCAGCCGCGGCCCTGGTGCCACTGCGAAGCGGTAGCCGCCGCCGACGCCCTGACCGGACGACGCGACGGTGGGGCAACGGCCGATGAAGGCTCGCAGATCGGCCATTGCCCGTCGTGCACCGTCATCGGCGTAGGTCCTGAGGACTTCGTTTCCCACCCAGCCCCAGCCATCGGGATCCGCGTCATAGCCGAGAGTGGCCGCGGCCATCGCTGACGGCGCCCCGGTCAGCCGCGTGGCCGACAGCAGCGGGATCATGCCGGCCGGACAGGAAACGTCGACGCCCGAGCGGTGCTCTCCAGCATCCGTCGGCATGACGGTCGCGATCTCCACAGTGAATCCGGGCGGCAGTGAATCCGCGGTCAGCAGGCGTGCGGACAGCGTCGCGGAGTAGCCGGATCCGCCGGTCGCCGGAACTGCCGGGGAAGCTGGCTCCGTGGCCGAGCCCGTCGCCTGCGCCTTGGAGGGGATTGTTTCGTGCGCTGGTCGATCCGCGGGGTGAGCCGTTGAAGAAGAACCGCACGCGGTCGCCATGCAGACGGCCAGCACCGCGACCGACCTCCGCAGCACCATCCTGAGCATCGGGCAGACTCCACCTCTCACGCGAGACGCTTGGCCAGGGGTTGTCTTGGCGGTGTCTGCCACAGTCGTGGCATGGACAACCGGTTCCGCCACCTGCCGCCGCGCATTGAACCACGGTACGAGACACATGACGTCTCCGGTCCGCCGCCGTTGCCGGAGGTGGAGGAAACGAGTTGGTTGACGCCGGCTGGGGAGGTAGCCGCTTTCGAGCAGTTGGCCTCCGCCGTTGCCCGCAACTCCGATCGGACCGGCTCGGAACCAGTGCGGCAGCGACGGCGTGGCCGAGCGCTGGTGATCCTCTCCATTGCCCTGGCTCTGGGGACAATCGCAGTCGGCTTCGTCCTGAGCGTCCACGTCCGTTGATCATCCTCCGTGCGCTCGACGTCCGGCCGCCGGTAAGCCCCTCGCCTCGTATCGGGAAGAACCCCCGGCGGGGTGATGCGGTCCCCGTCAATCACCCAACGTGACCTGCGCCCCGGACCTCTCATGCGGAAGCAATGAACAACGTCGACCTCGTCTTCCTGCCCACGTACGCGTCCTGGCTGTTCAGCGCCCGAGGACGTCCACCAGTTGCTGCCCCAGGCCGGTGCAGGCCTGCATGTCCAGGCGGTACGTCACGTAGCGGCCGCGGCGCGCCGAGATCAGCAGCCCGGCCGCCTTCAGCACCGCGAGGTGCCTGGACACCTCCGGCGCCGTCACCCGCCAAAGGTCGGCCAGCTCGCCGGTCGTGTGCGGACCTCGGGCGAGCGTGCGGCAGAAACGTAGCCGCAGCGGGTGCGCAAGCGCGGTCAGCCGAGCGTCCAGCTCGTCCACCCGCAACACCGGGCGCGGGTCCCAGCCGGATGCCGGGTACTGCAGCACGGGCAGCCAGCCGGGCGCGTACACGACGGTCATATGCGGTGCGCCGTACGCGCTCGGGATGAGCGTCATCCCGCCGCCACGACCGTCTGCGGTCTGGTCCTGCAGCTTGTCGATCGTCAGCATGCCGCGCTCGGCGTCGACCCCGATTGCGTGCGAGATCCGGCCGAGGGCGCCGATACCCTCGCGGGCCAGGTCGAAGCGTCGGCGGTCAGCTTCCTCGGCGAGCGCCGGGCGGACACGTTTCCAGACCGTGCCGAAGAAGGCGGACTCGCAGGCGAGCAGAAAGCGTCGTACCCGCTCCCGCTCAGCGGCCGGATCGGCGAGCACCCGCTCGGCCCACGCCGCCTGCCGCGGCCCTCGGGCGCGGGCCGCGGCCAGCGCCCGCTGCCGCACGATCGGGTCACGCAGCGGCGACCACCTTCGCGGCGCCGGTGAGACGGCCCGATGGGCGGCGAGCGCCGCAGCGACCCAACGCTCGTCGTCCAGGCGGTCGACGTCGTCCAGTTCCTCGCGCAGGCTCGGCCGTGGATCGGGCGGGAACAGAAAGTCGGCCCGGCCGGAGTGCCAGAGCAGACCAAATTCCTCGAGGTCTGGAGCCAGCTCTGCGGGAAGGGCAGCCGCCATCATCGCAACCGCCGCGGCGGTGTCCGGATGATGCTGCGGCTCCGCGAGCACGTGCAGCACCGCGCCGAGCTCCGCGAGCGGCGACGGCGTTATCCGGATCCGATCGGCTGGTACGCCGGCGATGTCGACCGAGGTAACCACAGTACCGATCATGGCAGGGGTCCGCGCCCGGGCAGACCGATTGACGTCGTTTGTCAATCGACGAGGCATGGATTGACGACGCTGGCCAACCTGGGTCCCGTCGCAGCCGTACGGCCGGACGATCGGAGCCGTGACGACCACCCGTACGACACTTCGTGAGCTGGTCCGCGTCCCGGGCGGCGGCCGCTACGCGCTCAGCGCCACAGTCGAGGCAGCGACCTCCGGGCTGCTGCGCCCGTTCATCGTGATCTACGCCGTGCTGATCGGGTTCAGCGCGCGGCAGACCGGTATGACGCTGACCGTCGGCATGCTGGCCGGCCTCGGCGCCGTCCCGCTCGCCGGATGGTGGATCGACCGCGGAGCGCGGCGCGCCCCCGCCGTCGCCGCGCTACTGGTGCGAGCGGTGGGATCGCTGCTGCTCGCCCTGGTGCCCGGCATCGCCGGATTCACGATCGGTGCGGTGCTCATCGGTGTCGGCACGCAGATCGCTCCACCCACCAATTCCGCCCTGGTCGCCGCGCTGGCCGGCCCGGCCCGGCGTACGACGGCGCTGGCCGCGGGGCGCTCGCTGCGCAACGCCGGCCTGGGCGCCGGCGCCCTGCTCGGCACCGTTCTGGTCGCGAGCGGGCCGGAGGCGCTCCGCTGGCTCGCGCTGGCGACGGCGCTCGGGTGCGCGTTCGGCGCGGCGGTGATCGCCCGGGTGCCGCTGCCCCATCAAGATGTTCCGGCCCCCGCCCCGACTGCGGCAACGAAGGAAGCGCGCGGTGCCGGTCTACGCACCGTTACCGTCCTGGCCCTGGCCGGCATTCCGTACGCGTTCTACGCCGACATTCTCGAGATCGCCCTGCCGCTGCTGCTGGTGCAGGGCCTGCACGCGTCCCTGGCGTGGCCCTCGGGCATCTTCGTCGCCAACACCGTCATGGTGATTGCGCTGCAGCTGGTCGTGGTAGTGCGCCTCGCGAAGTGGCCGCACCGCACCGTGCTCTTCTGGTCCGGCCTGTTGCTCGCCGGCTCCTACCTCGCCTTCTGGCTGGGCGAGGCGACCGGCGGCGGCCCCGGCACCGTGCTCGTCGCGCTGGTCATCGTGCCTTACACGCTGGGTGAAATTCTCTACACCGGCAGCAGCGTGCCGCTGGTGATCGAGTCAGCACCGCCACACCTGACAGGGCGCGCGCTCGCCCGCTGGCAGCTCAGCTACGGCCTGGCCCGGGCCGTCGATCCGCTCATCATCACCGGTCTGCTCAGCCTGGGCGCGGCGGCGCTGTGGCTGCCGCTGGCCGCCGCGACCCTGCTGGGCGCAGCGACGGTGCGCCTGGGCACCCGACGGCATCGTCCGCACCGTCCGCGTGTTCCAGGCCACGGCAGCACGTCCGCAGTCACCGCCACTGGCACATGACAGAATGCTCCAAACTGGGCAAAACTGGCAGGACGGGCGAGCCGATGACGACGAGCAGGGCGGCCGAGCTGCTGCGGAGACCGGGGGATCCGCAGCGGGCTACGTTCCTGGAACTCTTCTTCGACCTGGTGTTTGTCCTCGCGCTCGCTCAGCTCTCGCGCGGTCTGGCCGAGGATCTCGGGTGGAGCGGCGCCTTGCGGACGCTGGTGCTGTTGGCGGCCATGTGGTGGGTCTGGTCCAGCACCGCGTGGCTAACCGACCGGACGGATCCGCAACGACCGGTAGTCCAGGCGCTGGTCATCGCGACCATGGTCGGCACCCTGGTGATGGCGGCCGCGGTGCCCGAGGCATTCGGCGACACGGGCCTGATCTTCGCAGGCGCGTACGTCGCCATCCAGCTCGGCCGAGGGCTCGTCCTCGTGGTCGTTCTGCGTGGCCACGAGCTGCAGCGCCACAGCGTGCGCGGGCTGTTCTGGTACGGCCTGTCGGCGCTGCCGTGGATCGCGGGGGCGCTCGTGCACGGCACGGCGCGTGGCGGCTTGTGGGCACTCGCGGTGGTCCTTGACCACACGGCAGGCCGAATCGGCTTCCCCACCCCGGGGGCGGGTCGTACGCCCAGCCAAGACCTTGTGATCTCGGGCGAGCACCTGTCCGAGCGCTACCGGCAGTTCTTCATTATCGCGCTCGGTGACCTGATCCTGGTGACGGGACTGGGGTTGAGCAGGGGCGGCTTCGCGCCTGACCGGGCCGCCGCGTTCGGAGTGTCGATCGCGACCACCGTGCTGCTGTGGCGGATCTACATATACCGCGCCGGGGAGGTCCTGGCGGGAGCGATCGCCGCGTCTGCCGACCCGACCCGCCTCGCCCGATCGGCGTCATACGCCCACCTGACCATGGTGGCCGGCGTGGTCGTTGCCGCCGTCGGCGACGAACTTGTCATCGCCCATCCACTCGGGCACACCCCACCTGCCTGGATCGCCGCCATCCTCGGCGGACCCGCGCTGTACCTGGCCGGGCGCGCCCGCTTCGAGCAGGCGGTATTCGGCCGCGTGTCCCGGTCCCGACCGATCGGCGTCCTTGCGCTGGTCGCCCTGACACCGGCGATGCTCCCCCTGCCGCCAGTAATGGTCGCCGCCGCTGCTGCCCTCGTCCTGACCGGGATCGCCATATCCGACGCAGCCCGCGCCCGCAAACGTCCGCCCGAGCCGCCCTCACCACCCGGCTAGCCGGAAGAGTCACCCATGTCTTCCGACTTGTTGGTAGCCGGAGGCTGTTCATGCAGCTCAGTCAGGGTGACGGCGTCACTTGGCGTTGCAATGTGGAAGGCGCTCGGCATACCCACGCCAACCGGACCGAACGGCCGCTGACCTGCATGGGGCTCTGCCGTCAATCGTCGTCGTTGGTCACCATTGGTTCACCTCGGACGGCCTGTAGACGGCATGATCTTGGTGCCCCTCGGCCCTGGCAAGTCGGCCTGTCCCCCAGAGATCGGCATTCCGGTCCCGCTCAGCTCACGCCGCTGGTCGACGGTCCGAGGGCGGTCGCGGTGGTTCCTCTCAGTCTCGAGTCATGCCGGTTGCTGTCTTTCACGCCCTTACTGCTGGACCGCTTCGGGGTGGTAAGCCGACGACGGACGAGGCTGGCGTCCATGGCTGCGGCAACCCGCCCGCATCGCCATCTATCAGCGCTGCGTCCAACTCAAACATCGATCCGTTCCCAGCCAAGAATTAACCCGTTCCAGCTTTCAGGTATCTTACCGATCTTGATCACCCTCACGATAAGCGAACCCGCCAATTCGATCCCAGCGACCAACGTTGCGCGCACCGAGCCATCTCCTTCATCGAAGGAGCCACCATGTGCGGCGATACTTCGCAGGTTGTATATGCGATCAAGCAACTTGGCCACATTCCTGCGCTCCTCGGGATTGGACGACGCCAAGACGGAGCCTCGCGCCTTGAACTTGTAATTTATCTCACCCGCCGGATCTTTTGGATTGAACAGGAGAGCCTCGATAGCGATCCCCAGATCGATCGCACGACTTTCGGGGGAAGCCGACTCGATCCTTGCGGCATTCAACCGATCAAGTACGACTCGAATCCTTCGCTGGTCTCTCTCATGCATCGCAAAAAAGCCGTGCACAACCAGCTTGGCAAGAGTTTCGTCAATCTCCTCCGGCTCCACCTCAAACTGGTGTGCCCACGTAATCAACTGACCACCCCAGCCGGCAACGGCGGGGAGGGCATCGGCAAGATGGTCCGTCTGATACCAGGTAGCAATGTGGGAGACCTGCCGGGAAGAAACAAGGGTAAGGCAACGTACGACATCTACCGCCTCGACCTCAGAGCCGTCGGAAGGCAGGGGCGGGAAGGTGCCGAACGATATAACCGGATCGACCGTGTATTGCCATGTTAATGCTGCCTTAGGCCGCGCGTTCACCTGAAATCCTGGCGTCTCGTAGGGATCTCCAGCAAGTGTTGGTATCCCGAGCAAGATATCGCGCGGCTGCGTGGGCGAGACTAAGCTTAGCGGCCCCAGCCAAATTCCGTTCCAGATCTCAAACGCATTCACAGGGTGCAGACCCCATACAGCCATAACCCCCTGCAGATGTCGCCTGTTGACTGTAAAGAGCTGCTCGAATGCATGGAGCGCCCGCTCTGCGCCAGCTGCTCGTGCTCGCGCGATTACACGCTGCCCCATGTAGCGGGGATTCATACCCTCGCCGTCATTCGGACTAAGTCTGATATTCAGATCTGCGTCGATGTCGATGGAGAAATAATCAGCCAAGTCTCGACTTAGCCCTTCGATCTCACCTGCCGACAGGCCGACGAATTGCTGCGATCGCACCGACTCATAATGGGCAGAGCCTGGATTATAGCGAGCAAGATCGGGCGGGTCGGATGCCTTCGCCGCCAAGGCGCCAATCCGCTCAACGAGGTCAGCGCGGTCAATCGACGATGTCATTTTGACAGCCTAAGGAACCGGCACGGCTCTTGGAAGAGTCAACTTGGGCACCGACAGTTCGGATCCCTAGGCAGCTCGCCATCCCGTCTGCCGCCGACCCACACCTTGGTGGAGCGGACCAGGGCCAGGGCGACAAGGTGGAGCGCCCTGCCGGACGTACGACCTTGTCGTCCTGGTCCTGGTCCGCTTGGCTCTGCCTGGATCGGTGACTGACGGGATGGCACTCCACCTCAACCACCACGAACCGCGGCCTTGGTCAACCCATCCTGGAGTCGTCTGGCCCCCGCCGGAGGCATCCTCTGCGCCCACTCACATCGAAGCCCTGGATCTGCCAGTCTCACTGGCGGCCCGGGGCTTCCTCGTTGTCGCGCCGCCGGCGGGCTGTCACCGCCGCGCTGGCGGACGAAGGCCAGAGGCGCGGCGGCGGGCCATCGGCCCGGCCCAGGTTCGGCGGCGCGCGCGGCCTGCGAAGCGGGCCGCCTTGACCTCGTACAGAAAGTCATCACACGCGAGCAGGCCCGACAGAACATCCCTGAGAGAACACAGCCATAGACAGGCGCTTCAGACAGCCCTCATAGACGCACTGCTGGTGCGGTACGGCAGCGGCCTCCCGGGTGTCAGCAAACTGACACCAAAACGCCCTGATCGGCTGACCCTTGGCCCTAGACGCCAACATCTACCTTGGCTTGACCCATCGAAAGGTACGGCATGGCGGACGAACCTTCGCGGCTGCCTGGCTTGGTGCGGGCAGGTGGCCTCCTCCTCGCTGCAACCGCAGGACCGGTAGTCGCATTGTCAACGCTACCAAACTTGCGCGCCAATCCTTGGCTAGCCGCCCTCCTCCTATTGCTATACGAGCTGTTCATCCTAGCGGTAGGATTCCTCTCAGCAGTGCTCCGGAATCTGCGCGACCAATGGGCCACTCGCACTGCGGACGCAATTGATGGGTGGATTCAGAGGCGGATATCGTCATTCACCGGGAAGTACCTCCGCTATGTGGTGGCGTCGACCCGCTACATGGACGTCAAGGGCCTATCCACACAGGGTGAATACACTCTCGAGATGAAGGATGTGTTGGTACGCCTTGCTCTTGTTGCAACACCCCTCCACCAACTCTCGCCCCATCCGCTAGGTCGGCAAGGCGCCGAAAACAGAAGGCTCGATGATGGAACAGTCTGGCACTGGCTGCGCCGGGCGCAAAGAGACGGATCAGTTCTTGCCATTATTGGACCCCCTGGCAGCGGAAAAACCACTCTGCTGCGGCACGTAGCCTACACCTTAGGCAAGGGCGGCCTAGCCGCCTTAAGGCTCGACGCCCCGAGTCGAATCCCCATCATCGTCAATCTTCGGGAGCACAAGGACTGGTCGGCCGAGAGCCCTCCCACCATGGTCGATCTCATACGGCGAAGTCTCACCAACGTCGAGCGCACAGAACCACCTGGTTGGATCGAGGCGAACCTGCGCCGAGGGAAACTCTTGGTGATGTTCGATGGGCTCGATGAGATGCCCGACTCCGACATTCGGAGGTCGCTTACGGCCTGGTTGGAACAACAGGCGAGTAGTCAGGCCGGCAATGTCATTGTTGTAACTAGTCGCCCATTCGGCTATAAGGACAACCCGGTTAGCGGGGCGACCGTCGTCGAGGTGCAGCGGTTCGGCAGCACACAAATTGCCGCCTTTGTACAACAGTGGTATGGTGCGGTATCTGCACGGTCACACGGCGGCTGGAATGAATCGTCAAAGCTAGCTGCAAAGACTGGTGCCGCCGACCTACTCTCAAGGTTGGAGGAGACACCGAAGCTGGCTGATCTCACCGCCAACCCCCTACTTCTCACCATGATTGCCAATGTTCACCACTATCGAGGTGCCCTCCCAGGAAGCCGATCCGAGCTTTATCAGGAGATTTGCGAGGTATTCTTGGGGAAGCGGCACCAGGCCCGCGGAGTCCCAGTTGACCTGCCGAGTCGTCAGAAGCAAGCCGTGTTGCGGGTTCTCGCATTCGAAATGATGCACCAGGAAGTCAGTGAGGTAGCGTCCTTCCAAGCCTGCCAATGGATCGAAGAGGCGCTCGCGCGGGTTTCCGACAAACTCACCCCTGCGGAGTTCTTGCAAAGTGTCGAAGAGTCTTCGGGCCTACTAATCGAAAAGGAACGGGGCACGGTTGCCTTCGCGCATCTAACGTTTCAGGAGTTCTTAGCCGCAGACCACATTCGCGAACACGGCAAGATAGTCGATTTGCTCGCCGACCTCCGTTCACCTTGGTGGCGTGAAACAACCCTGCTGTATGCGGCCTTTGCCGATGCGACTCCTATCGTCGAGGCCTGCCTTTCTCAACCACAGGACCCAGCAATCATCGCGCTCGCCGCACAATGCGTCGAGGAAGCGCGCGAGGTTACTGCCGAAATGCGGTCGCTGCTGGATTCAGTGGTAAATCCGCCGGACGCGCGTCAAAACCCCGCTAGCCGACGGGCGGCAGCGCAAGTTCGGCTTATACTTCGGAGCTCTAGGGATATTGCGCTGAAGCGAGACCATTTCATTTCGCGTTCTGAAATCACTTGCGTGGAGTACCAGTATTTTCTCGACTCGATCTCCGAGAAAAGAGTGCCGGACCACTGGGTTGAGGACGTCTTCCCGAAGGGGATGGAAAATCATCCGGTTGTTGGTGTCCGTTACGAGGATGCCGAGGCGTTCTCTCAGTGGATGAGGATGGAAACCGCTGGCGCGGGAGCAGTTCGCTTGCCGCACCTTGACGAAATAGATACAGCCATGCAGCGGGATGGCTTCAGCAGCCGCCCTGGCCGGTACCAATATTGGACTCTCACAGGTACAGGCCACAGCTCTCTACGGGACGCTGGATTCTCGGTCCTCATGAGGAATGCCGCCACGGCACACCGGAAGGATCCGCATCCTAATATAGATAACCGCGCGGCAAGCGGCTTCTTCGCAGGAATTTTACGGGATGATTTAAAGGCTGCCGGCCCGTACGTCGAATCGGCACTCATCGCGGAAGTCCTCAGCAAGATGTGGCAGGAGTCACGGAGCTGCGACGCCGGACAAGCGATGCGCCAAATGACCCTGGCCGAGCAATTAGTTGATCAGTACCTCAAGCACCGACGGCTTCAACCGCACTCTGGCCGTCAGTCTGCCGGATCCCGACACAATTGCGAGGAGCTTGCTGACGAATTGCAGAAGCAGGCTTACCTTCTCCGGGCTGCTGGCAAGAGCGCTCTAAGTCGCTCTTCTGCACGTCGACGCCGCGCACCCAGCATCGTCGGCGCACGTCGAGAGGCAAGAGCGGCGGCTCTACGCTGCGCCGGACTCGCCGCTGCGTTGTTCATAGCCGATGAAGGAGGAAAGGAACTGCGCGCCCCGGGCTGGGTCCCCAAGCCGACTCGCCGGGTTCCCCGACCAAGCCGACTGCCCACAGTAGTCGCCAACGCGTTGGCGCATGCGTTCATGGGCATATACATAGACCTAGCGCTACTAGAGGCAAGGATCCGTGGCGCAGTCGATGCAACCGAGGCTGTCGTATACGCCCGCCAAAACGGTTTCGCGGATTCGCCACAACCATCCCTGGAATCATCTCAGGCACGACGGACAATTTGGAGAGCAGTGAAGCCCGCTTTCGAGCGGCCCATCGCGGCTCTAGCGTTGCTCCTCCTGGCCCCACTACTGCTGACTATTACCTTTGCGATTAAGCTTGACAGTCGTGGGCCGGTACTCTTCAGGCAAGTCAGGGTAGGTAAGGGCGGCACTCGGTTCGGCCTCTACAAGTTCCGCACGATGGTAGTGAACGCTGATGCCCTTTGGGCTGAGCTGACGGAGCGGAACGAGGTTGATGGCTTGATGTTCAAGATGCGCGATGACCCTCGAGTCACGAGAGTTGGGCGGCTATTGCGGCGGTGGTCCCTCGATGAATTGCCCACCTTGATGAACATTGTGTTTGGATCACTTTCAATAGTCGGCCCTCGGCCAGTCCTACCGACAGAACTAGACTGGCACGACGAACGGGTAAGGGCGCGACTCGCTGTTAATCCCGGCTTGACTGGGTTGTGGCAGGTCAGTGGAGGATCAGACCTGTCATGGGAAGAAGGCGTTGGACTTGATCTCGCATACGTAAGGGACGGCTCATTTAGGACGGATGCCTTGGTCTTCATTAGAACGTTTGGTGCGGTGATAGGTGGACGCGGTATGTACTAAGCCGAAGGACGCATGCGGGAAAGCATTTTCGGGACGCTACTTGTTCCGTACTAGGAATAAGGTTGGCACCGGCTACCGGAAGGCGGCCCGCTGGCAGCCTGCTGGAAAGGACCCCGTGGGGCCGCACGAGTCCCGCAGCCATAGTGCGGAGGGCGCCAGACTGGGGAGTCGCGCTCGGTGGTGCGGCAGCAGGCGCTGGTCGTACGCTCGCCTTGTGCAGATTGACGCGCAGCTGGCGGCGGAGGTAGCCGAAGAGCATCTAGCAGTGGCCCTGCCCCGTAGGTGGAGGCACGTTCGAGCGGTAGGAGCCAAGTCTCGCCGAATGGAGCGCTTGGTTCGCCCAGAGGAGCGGGACTTGCTGGTTGCTGCGGCGTGGCTACACGACATCGGCTACGCCCCCGCCATCGTTGACACCGGCTTTCACGCCCTGGACGGGGCACGATGGCTCATGCGGCAGGGCTTCACGCCCCGGTTGGCCGGACTGGTCGCCAACCACTCATGTGCTTCGTATGAAGCCGCAGAGCGGGGACTCGCGGAGGATCTGGCTGCCGAGTTCCCGCTTGAGGAGTCGATCAGGCCACCGAAGTACCAAGCGCCGAAGGTTGTCCCTTGGCCGAACGACCTACGCGCCCGCTTCCGCGCTGCTGTCACAGACCGCTATCGGGTCACCGTCGACCTGGGCGCCGGCTGCGGCCTGCGGCAGGGTGAGATCTTCGGGGTCAGCCCGGACGACGTCGACCCGGCCCGGCCGGTCCTGCACGTGACTCGTCAGGTCAAGCTCGTCCGGGGACGCCTGATCTTCGCGCCGCCCAAGGGCGGCAAGGTGCGGGATGTTCCGTTACCTGAGTCGGTGTCGCGCCGGCTCACCGAGCATGCGAAGCAGTACCCGCCGGTCACGTCACCCTCCCTTGGGGCACCTCGACCGGCGAGCCGCGGACGGTGTCGCTCTACCTGACGACCCCGGCCGGTACGGCGCTGAGCCGGACGGGCTTCAATTCGGGCGTCTGGAAGCCCGCAATCCGCGCCACGGGCGTCCCCGACAACCGACACAACGGCATGCACGTGCTCCGGCACACCTACGCCTCGGTCCTGCTCGACGCCGGCGAAAGCGTCAAGGCCCTCTCGGCGTACCTCGGCCACTCCGATCCCGGCTTCACCCTCCGGATCTACACGCACCTGCTGCCAGCCAGCGAGGACCGCACCCGCCGCGCGATCGACCACGCCTTCGCGGACGATCCGCAGACCCCGGACGGCCTGGAAACGGCATGATCATGGAAATCGAAGCCGTTCCAGGTGCTCCGCCGCAGGTCAGAGCGCCTGCGGTGATCACTTGGCGTTGAAGTAGTTGGCCTCGGGGTGGTGGACGACGATGGCGTCGGTGGCCTGCTCGGGGACGAGCTGGAACTCCTCCGAGAGCTGGACGCCGATCCGCTCGGCGCCGAGCAGCTCCACGATCTTCGCCCGATCCTCCAGGTCCGGGCAGGCCGGGTAGCCGAACGCGTACCGGCAGCCCCGGTAGTCGGTGCGCAACAGGCCGGCCACGTCCGCCGGGTCCTGGTCGGCGACGGTGCGCCCACCAGGCAGGACCAGCTCCGAGCGGATCCGCCGGTGCCAGTACTCGGCCAGCGCCTCGGTGAGCTGCACCGACAGGCCGTGCACCTCCAGGTAGTCGCGGTACTCGTTGCCGGCGAACATCTTCGCCGTGTATTCGCTGATCGGCTGCCCGACGGTGACCAGCTGCAAGGCCACCACGTCCAGCTGCTCGCCCTGCGGCCGGAAGAAGTCGGCCAGGCAGAGCCGGCGCTCCTGCCGCTGCCGGGGGAACGAGAACCGGGCCCGTTCGGCGTGCCCGTTCTCGTCCAGCACCACCAGGTCGTTGCCCTCCGAGTAGGCCGGGAAGTAGCCGTACACCACGGCCGCCTCCAGGATCTGGTCGGAGATGAGCCGGTCCAGCCAGTAGCGCAGCCGCGGCCGCCCCTCGGTCTCCACCAGCTCCTCGTACGACGGGCCCTTGCCGCCCCGGGCACCGCGCAGCCCCCACTGGCCCAGGAAGGTGGCCCGCTCGTCGAGCAGCGCCGCGTAGTCGGCCAGCGGGATGCCCTTGACCACCCGGGTGCCGAAGAACGGCGGGGTGGGCACCTCCACGTCGGCCGCCACGTCGGAGCGGACCGAGGCGTCGTCCAGCTCCGGCAGCACCTCGCGGACCAGCGCCCGCTGCCGCTCCCGCCGCTCCCGGCGCGCCGCCAGGGCGGCCTCCCGCTCCGGGTCGACCACCGGCGCGCCGCCCCGCTTGGCCGTCATCACCCGGTCCATGAGGGACAGCCCCTCGAACGCGTCCCGGGCGTAGTGCACCTGCCCGGGGAACATCGAGCGCAGGTCGTCCTCCACATACGCCCGGGTGAGCGCCGCGCCGCCGAGCAGCACCGGCCAGCGCTCGGCGACCCCGCGCGCGGCCATCTCGGCCAGGTTCTCCTTCATGATGACGGTGCTCTTGACCAGCAGGCCGGACATGCCGATGGCGTCGGCGCGATGCTCCTCGGCGGCGTCGAGGATCGCGTTGATCGGCTGCTTGATGCCGATGTTGACGACCTCGTAGCCGTTGTTGGACAGGATGATGTCCACCAGGTTCTTGCCGATGTCATGCACGTCGCCCTTGACGGTGGCGAGCACGATCCGACCCTTGCCGTCGTCGTCGGTCTTCTCCATGTGCGGCTCCAGGTAGGCCACCGCGGTCTTCATCACCTCGGCGGACTGGAGCACGAACGGCAACTGCATCTGGCCGGAGCCGAACAGCTCGCCGACCACCTTCATGCCGTCGAGCAGCAGATCGTTGATGATCGACAGTGGCGTACGCCCCTCGGCCATCGCCGTGTCCAGGTCGGCCTCCAGGCCGTTGCGCTCGCCGTCGATGATCCGCCGCTTGAGCCGCTCGTCCAGCGGCAGCGCGGCCAGCTCCTCCGCCCGGGTGGCCCGCGCCGAGGCGGCGTCCACGCCCTCGAAGACCTCGATGAACCGCTGCACCGGGTCGTAGCCCTCGCGGCGTCGGTCGTAGACCAGGTCGAGCGCGATCTCACGCTGCTCGTCGGGGATCTTCGACATCGGCAGGATCTTGCTGGCGTGCACGATCGCCGAAGTCAGCCCGGCCTGCGCGCACTCGTGCAGGAACACCGAGTTGAGCACCTGCCGGGCCGCCGGGTTCAGGCCGAAGGAGACATTGGAGATGCCCAGGGTGAAGTTGACCCCCGGGTATCGGGCAGCGATCTCCCGGATCGCCTCGATCGTCTCGATCCCGTCGCGGCGCGTCTCCTCCTGGCCGGTGGCGATCGGGAAGGTCAGCGCGTCGATGAGGATGTCCTCCCGGCGCAGCCCCCACCGGCCGGTGAGGTCGTCGATGAGCCGGCACGCCACGCGTACCTTCCAGTCCCTGGTGCGGGCCTGGCCCTCCTCGTCGATGAGCAGCGCCACCACCGCCGCGCCGTGCTCCCGGACCACCGGCATCACCCGGGCGTAGCGGGACTCGGGGCCGTCGCCGTCCTCGAAGTTGACCGAGTTGACCACGCAGCGGCCGCCGAGCATCTCCAGCCCCGCCTCGACCACCGCCGGCTCGGTGGAGTCGAGCATGATCGGCAGGGTGGAGGCGGTGGCGAACCGGCCGGCCAGCTCGCGCATGTCCTGCGTGCCGTCCCGGCCGACGTAGTCGACGCAGAGGTCCAGCAGGTGCGAGCCGTCCCGGGCCTGGCCCCGGGCGATCTCGACGCAGGCCTGCCAGTCGGCCGCGAGCATCGCGTCACGGAACGCCTTGGAGCCGTTGGCGTTGGTCCGCTCCCCCACCATCAGGATGCTGGCGTCCTGGGCGAACGGCACGTGGTGGTAGATCGACGAGACGCCCGCCTCGGGACGCGGCTCCCGGGCCACCGGCCGCCGCCCGCGCAGCCGCTCGACCAGCATCCGGATGTGCTCCGGGGTGGTGCCGCAGCAGCCGCCGACCAGGGCGACGCCGTAGTCGGTGACGAACTGGTCCAGCGCGTCGGCCAGCTCGACGGGGCTCAGCGGGAAGTACGCCCCGTCGGCCGTCAGCACCGGCAGCCCGGCGTTCGGCATCACCGAGACCGGGATCCGCGCGTGCTGGGACAGGTAGCGCAGATGCTCACCCATCTCCGCCGGGCCGGTCGAGCAGTTGAGGCCGATCAGGTCGACGCCGAGCGGCTCGATCGCGGTCAGCGCCGCGCCGATCTCGCTGCCCAGCAGCATGGTGCCGGTGGTCTCCACGGCCACCTGGCAGATGATCGGCACGTCGCGCCCCAGCTCGGCCCGGGCCCGCTTCGACCCGACCACCGCGGCCTTGACCTGGAGCAGGTCCTGGCACGTCTCGATGATCAGCGCGTCCGCCCCACCGGCGATCAGCCCGGCGGCGTTCTCCTGGTACGCGTCCCGCAGGGTCGCGTACGCCGCGTGCCCGAGGGTGGGCAGCTTGGTGCCGGGGCCCATCGAGCCGAGCACGAACCGCGGCTGCTCCGGCGTCGCGTACGCGTCGGCGGCCTTCCGGGCGAGCCGGGCACCCGCCTCGGAGAGCTCACGGATCCGCTCCGCGATGCCGTACTCGGCGAGGTTGGGCAGGTTGGCGCCGAACGTGTTCGTCTCCACGCAGTCGGCGCCGGCGGCCAGGTAGGCCTCGTGCACGCCGCGGACCACGTCCGGCCGGGTGACGTTGAGGATCTCGTTGCAGCCCTCGAGGCCGTCGAAGTCGTCCAGGGTCAGGTCGGCCGCGTGGAGCATCGTCCCCATCGCCCCGTCGGCGATCAGGATCCGGTCCGCCAGCGCATCGAGCAACGAAGTCCGCACAGGGCCAGGTTAGTGCGGCCCGGCGCCGACCGGTCACCGCAACCTGCGCTTCCCACATACTGTCAGCGGGATCACCGCGCACCTTTCATCCGGTTCGCCCCGAGTGGTCGGGCCGGCAGACCGGCGCGGCCGACGGGCCGCGCCCGGCGGCGGCACGTAGGCTGGCGGACGTGAAGGACATCAGCGACGCGACCGTGCGACAGTTCCAGGTCGCGGCGCGGCGTCAGACGCGCCGCGACCTGGAACTGGTCGTAGGCGGGCGGACGGCCGGGCGACGCCTGGGTGCCGCTCGCGACGAGCAGGGTGAGGTGACGGCGTGACCGAGTTCGACGGACTGCCGGTGCTGCGGTCCCCGGTCGCCATCGCGGCCTTCGAGGGGTGGAACGACGCCGCGGACGCCTCCACCGCGGCCGTGGAGCACCTGGAGCAGGTCTGGCAGGCCCGGCAGGTGACCGAGCTGGACCCGGAGGACTTCTACGACTTCCAGGTGAGCCGGCCGACCATCACCATGGCCGAGGGCGAGACCCGTCGGGTCGAGTGGCCGACCACCCGGTTCATGGTGGCCAGCCCCGAGGGCACCGACCGGGACGTGGTGCTGATCCGGGGCATCGAGCCGAGCATGCGCTGGCGCACCTTCTGCGAGCAGGTGCTGGAGATCTGCCACAG
Source organism: Micromonospora sp. NPDC004540 (assembly GCF_040610095.1). NCBI lineage: Bacteria > Bacillati > Actinomycetota > Actinomycetes > Micromonosporales > Micromonosporaceae > Micromonospora > Micromonospora sp. NPDC004540. The sequence continues at coordinate 35,041 of NZ_JBEXLR010000025.1, read as the reverse complement.
CCTGGAGGTTGAGCGGGTGGTGCTGCTCGGCGCGCTGCTGGCCGACGTGCCCTACACCCGGCCGCTGCCGATCAGCGGCAGCGCGTCGGACGCCGACGCCGCCAAGCGCTACCAGCTCACCCCCACCCGCTACGACGGGCCGACCGGCATCGTCGGGGTGCTGCACGACGCCTGCGCCCGGGCCGAGGTGGACGCCGTGTCGTTCTGGGTGCACGTGCCGCACTACGCCAACAACCCGCCCTGCCCCAAGGCCACTCTGGCGCTGCTGCACCGGGTCGAGGAGGTGCTCGACCTGCCGGTGCCCATGGCCGACCTGGCCGAGGAGGCCGCCGAATGGGAGCAGCGGGTGCGCAGCGCCGCCGAGCAGGACGCCGAGCTGGGCGAGTACGTCCGTGAGCTGGAGGAGCGGGTCGGGGACGCCGGCATCACCCCGCTGACCGGTGACGAGATCGCCCAGGAGTTCGAGAAGTACCTGCGCCGCCGGGGCGGCTCCGCCGGCCCGACCGCCGGCTCCTGGTAGCTGTCCCCCGACGAAGACCGGGTCCTGCCGAGGGCCCGGTTTCTTCGTGTCCGGGGTGGCGAAGTCACACCCTCTACGGCATCCTAGGAACCTAGCTGTCAGGAGGAGGCGGGCGATGCAGATCAATCCCGGCGCGGCCGAGTTCCCGCACCGGCAGATCGCCGCGCAGCTCAAGGCCCAGGTCCGCCGCGGCGACTGGGGGCCCGGCGAGCGGCTGCCGTCCATCCCGGCCATCGCCGAGATGTTCGGCGTGGCCAAGCAGACCGTGCAGCGCGCCGTCGACCAGCTGCGGGTCGAGGGCATCCTGATCACCAAACCCGGCTCCGGTACGTACGTCCGGGGCACCCGGCGCCGGCTCAACCGGCTCTCCCGGGGCCGGTACGGCGGCTTCCGCGGCTACCACACCGACCTGGCCGCCCGGTACCGGCAGCAGCTCGTCTCGGTGGGCCGCGCCCCCGCCCCGCCCGAGGTGGCCGACGCCTTCGGGGTGGCCGACGGCACCGAGCTGCTCTGCCGGCGGCACCTCGTCCGCACCGACGACTCCCCCGTCGAGGTGGGCGCCTCCTGGTTCCTGCCCGCCGACACCGCCGGCACCTCCCTCGAACGGGCCGAGGCGTTCGGCCGCCCGCTCTACCAGGAGGCCGAGGAGGCCACCGGCCGCCGGTACGTCACCGCGAGCGACACGATCAGCGCCCGCCAGCCCAGCCGGGAGGAGGCGGAGATCCTCCAGATCCGCCCGGACACCCCGGTGCTGCACCTGCTGCATGTCGCCTACGATGCCCAGCGCAAGCCGATCGAGGTCGCCCGCGCCACCTGGCCCGGCCCCATGACCACGCTCACCGAGGAGTACCGGATCCCCGCCCCCGCACCGGGCCAGGACCCCGACCCGGGGCTGGTCCTCGGCTGATGCCAGCCGGCGGCCGGCGCCTCGCCGGTGCTGCTTGCTTGATCAGAATGCGTGAAGGGGCCGGATCCCGTTCCGGGACCCGGCCAGCCTTCTCCTGAATCGGCTCAGCTGGAGTAGCCGCGCTCGGCGATCCAGTCAGCGACCCTGTCGTCGCTCATCCAGTAGTGCTTCGACGGGTCGTACGGGTCGGCGATCTTCATCGTGTCACCGCCGTCGCGGAAACCGACGATGGTGAGATAGTGCCCACCCGGGTACGAATACTGGTTGCCCTGGGTGTCGACCGCGGTGCCCATGATGTTGGCTACCACGCCACGCTTGGCGTCGACCGCCTCAACCACGTCCGTGCGCAGCTTGTCCACCTGAGCCGGCTCGGCCTCAGGGGTCTTGATCTCGGTGGTCTCGTAGCCACCGCCGGTCAGCTCGTTGAGCACCCGGGTGGTGTCGTCGACCGAGTTGGTGCCGGCCTGGGTGGTGCCGAGCTTGTCGGCGACCTGCTCCTGGCTCACGACCTTGCCCTGGGTGGACAGCGCCATCCGCGTTGCGGCCGGCGCACAGTAGTAGGAGTTCGGCTGTCGCTCATAGTCATAGTGGAGCACCCGCTTCTCCTCGTCCGCTGGGGGCGGAGGCGACGGCGGCGGAGCCGGCGGCGGCTGCGCCTGCTCGACGACGGCCGGAGCGCTCTCGACCTGCTCGGGCGCGACGGGCGTCACCGGCTCGGCAGATGCCTGACCAGCGATCGCCGGACCAGCGATCGCCGGACCAGCGATCGTCCCGCCGGCCATGACAGCAACAGACAGCACGCTCTTGCGGAAAATCGGGTTCATCGTGAAGCTCCCATCGGGTTGGCTTCCCGGCCATCGCCCGGCGCTTACCCGGGCCCCCGCCGCAGAAAACGCCACAACCTACCCGCGCAGGAGGAGGGCTGGGCCGGATTTGGGCAAACACGCGGGGCGACGAATCCATGTCGTGTATGAGGTGTTCACCGAATGCCGTGCCAGCGCCGTCGGGATGTGGTCATACCGTGGCTTCCGGGCCAACCCGCTACGCGCGGATGGTTATGCGGCAGCGTCGCGGGGAACGCTGAGACTGTCGACGGCAGCGGGAGGACGCTACCTCACCTCCACCCCGTCAGCCGAAGGTCATTTTCAACGCTGGCCGGGCGGTCAGCGAGTGGCTGTTCATGAAGGCCAGGTCGATCACCGGATCGCTGATCGTGATCGGCGAGGTGACGGGGATGCCGGCAGGGACCGGCAGGTCCGGGGTCAGCGTGATCGTGACGCCGAGAAGCCGTCCGACGAAACGGGTGGCGTAGAGGGCCACCTCACCGGTCAGCGTCAGCCGGTCGGCGGCGAACCGCATGGTGCGGCCGCCCGGGCCGGGCGCGCGGAGCAGAAAGTCGTCGGTGACCGCCCGGTCCATGCTGAACTTCAACGTCCTCAGGGTGCCGCCGGCGGTAGGCAGGTCCACGATGCCCTGGATGCGGAGGCCAGTCATGGTCACCGTCGAGCCGGTCACGGTGGAGAGGGACTCTGCCACGAGCGGCTGCCCCGGCGCGGCGGGAATCAGCGGCAACGGCTTGCCTGCCTCCCCGGCCTCGGTGGGGGTCGCCCCGGGGTCGAGGCAGTCGCGAGCAGGGACCTGCGGCCCGGGACCGGCCAGCTCGATTGCGTATCTGCCTGCGCTGAAAGAGGGTAGGCGGGCTGTGCCGGCCGGCGCAGGGTTCGCGTCCGGCAAGCCACTCAGGGCCGGCGAGATCGGGCAGGTGGGCCCGTCCAGCGCCGGGGCGGGCACCACGGACGGCCGCGCCGGGCTCGGCCCGGCGAGCGCCACCGCGGCGGAGATCCCGAGCAGCACCGCGACGAACCGCGGAAGGCACTGCCGGCGCCTGCCGCGCGTGGCCTCCGCCGCCGCTTGCCGGAACGTCCCGCCCCCAACGGTTTCCTGGTGCCCGGCAGGCACCGGCTGAGAGACACGTGGCCCCATCCTGCCCCGCCCGGAGATCAGGTCGCGGACGAGGGCCGGCGGCCCGCGCTCGGGGTCGTGTCGGGGGCCTGTAGGCCAGGGTCCGCACCGGCTGGCGGCTCGTCGCGCCCCGTTTCGTCGTCCGGTTTCCTGTCCCCCGCCGTCCCTTCGCCGCCCCCTTCGTCCCGCGCCGTTTCGTCGCCTGCCGCCTCGTCCTTGGCCGTCCCGCCGCCGGCCGGCTCGCTCGCGCCGGTGGCGGTGGGCTGCGTGTCCGGCGCCCAGCCGAAGCCGAGGCCGCTGCCCGCCAGGCCGAGCAGTACACCGATGAGGAAGCCGCCGAGATTCACCGCGACCAGCGAGAAGAGCACGGTCACCGCGGCGACCACGCCGTAGAGCATCCGATGGTGCAGGTTGAACCACATCAGCAGCCCGCAGGTCACCAGGATGATGGGGACCAGCCAGGACAGGAAACCGGTCGGCCCCATCTGGAAGGCGAGACCAGCGAGCGACATCTGGGTGGTGGCGAAGATCTCGAGACCGGCCAGTGTGGTGAGTAGGCCGCCCCAGAACGGCCGGGTCCGTCGCCAGTGGCGGAAGCCGTGCCACGGGCCGTGGCTCCGCTTCGGCGGGGCGTGTCGCGGTTCGGCGCTTGTCACCTGTGCCTCCTGCGAGTGAGGGGTCGAGCGCAGCCACCACGTCACCGAGGGCGGGGGCGCTGATCAGCTCAGAAGCACTCCTGTGCGGCCGCGCCGGTCTCGACCTTCAGCTTCAGCCCGGTGAGATTGAACTTCCCGGCCTGGGTGGAGCGGGCCACCTGGCGAAGGTTCTTGATCGTCACCGCGTCAGCCTGCTGGCCGAAGGCCTTCCTCGGGCCCTTCACGCCGTCAGGCCCGCCTTCGAGGGTCGAGGCGTCCTGTCCGATATGGATGTTTGTGAACTCGGCGTCACCCTCGAGCTGCTCGGCCTCGATCACCAGGTCGCTCGCGGTGGCGGGTCTGCCACCACCGCCGGCTGTGGTGCGGAGCACCACGGGAGCACCGGGCACCTTCACCGACTGGCACAGGTCAAACAGCTGCGCCCTGCGGATACCAGTGACCGCCACCGGATGCTGTGTGCCGTCGACCTCCTGGGCGACGCCGCCGAACTGGACGAATCCCTCACCGCGCAGCTCTGAGGCGGAAACCTTGAAGGTCTGGCCGGAGACGGCGAACGAGGCGGCCGTCGCACCCTGTGCTATACCGAACACGATCGCACCGGCGACCGCGGTCGCCGGTACGGCCAGCGCGGCGAACCGCCGCCATCGAGTACGGCCCGTGGCGTCGTGGTGCTCCTGCACGATTCCTCCTCAGGATGGCGGTCGCGCCGGGAGGGCGGGCGTGCTCGGACGAAGGTCCGTCACCGAACGGCGGGGACGAAGACCCGAGAATCGGTCCGGTCTCGCGGCGCACATCAGGAGACGCCGCTTACCCGACGCTAACACGATGTAGACATGCGGAAGCGGACTCCTCACTGACAGTTATGTGCGTCGGCGGCTGGTCACCGTGCCCCCCTGGGACACCTCCGTCTCGGGGCCACCACTTCTCGCGATGCCCTGCGCAGTCACCCCACCGCGAACCATGATGCCGGTGTCGGCCTCAATACCGCGTCGGTGCGCCGACGCCTGGGCCCTTGCAGGCGGATGCGCCAGCCGAAGCCCATGCCGCTAGCGAAGCTGACCGGCGAACAGGCGCCTCCTGCCGCGGAACGCGTGATGTCCCAACGACGACCCGTTCCCGCATCAATCGGAGAGGTTGTTGTATGTACGCACGAAAGCGGCGCTACCTCCTTCCCGCGCTGGTGCTGACGCTCATCCTGCCGGCCCTGTCGGCAGCCGCCACCGGAGCGAACACTGTGGCCCCGCCCCCCGGATCCTGTGCGAATCCGACGAGTGGTCGGCGGGCGGATGCGGTCGGTACGGAATTCATGGTGGCGGCCGCCAATCCGCTCGCCGTCGAGGCAGGTTGCAAGATCCTCGCCCGAGGTGGCAGGGCCGCGGACGCGGCGGTAACCGTTCAGGCGGTGCTCGCTGTCGTGGAGCCACACGCCTCCGGGCTGGCTGGCGGCACACTGGTCAGCTACTGGGATTCCGACAAGGACAAGGTCCGGTTCTTCGACGGCTTGTCCAGAGCCCCGGCGAACGTGACCGAGAACGTCAGGACACCCACCGAGCAGGAGCGCAAGGCCCTCGGTGTCGACCGCTTCCCGAACGCGGCCGGCGCAAGCGGACGGTCGTTCGGTGTGCCGGGCACCCTGCGGGTGCTCGCGACGGTGCACGGCGAGTACGGCGCCCTCCCGTGGGATCAACTCTTCGACGACGCCATCGGGCTGGCCGCCAACGGCTTCCCCATGTCCCCGAGCCTGCACGGTGGTTTCAAACAGCGCTTCAACGGCCGGAAGCGCTGCAACTACCCCGACCTGCGCCCCCGCTACTGCAACGGGGACGAACCGAAGCCGGAGGGAACCAAGCTGTACAACCCCGAGCTCGCGGACGTGCTACGGGAGGTGCGGGACAACGGCGCGGACGCCTTCTACGACCCGAACGGCAAGATTGCGCCAGCAATCGCGCAACATGCGGCCAAGGGCCCCATCAAGCTGAAAGGGAACACAGCGGGCCCGGTGGTCATCCCCAGTCTCATGACGGAGCAGGACTTCGCCGACTACGAAGTGGTGGAGCGCCCCGAGGTGTGCCGGAAGGCGTTCGACGTGTCGGTCTGCACCTCGGCGCCGCCGGCATTCGGCGGAGTGGCGACCCTGCAGATGCTCGGCCTGCTCGAACGGGGCCAGGTGCGGAGGACCAAGCCCGGCTCGGCGGACCGCATCCACCTCTCGGTCGAGGCCAGCCGCCTGGCGAACTTCGACCGCCGCGCGTACGTGGGTGACCCGGACTTCCAAGCCGTGCCCGTTGCCGGGCTGCTCGACGCCAAGTATCTCGACGGTCGCTTCGCCCTCTACTCCCCGGACAAGGCAATCCACCCGGTTGAACCGGGCAACCCCCCGGGGGTGCTGCCACCCGGACCGTCGGTCAGCGATCAACCCGCGACGACGGACGTCGGTGATCCGACGAGCAACGCGAGCATCGTCGACGCCGCCGGCGACGCGGTGTCCATGACCACCACCAACAACACCCACTTCGGGTCCCACCTGGAGGCACGGGGGATGATGCTCAACAACGCGTTGAACAACTTCACGGACACGGAGTCCGTCTCACCGGGCAAGCCGGTGAACGTCCAGGAACCGAAGAAGCGACCCACTGCCTCGCAGGCACCGACGATCGTGCTCGACCGCGAGGGGAAGAAGTTGCGGCTCGTGATCGGCGCTGCCGGCGGCTCGCACATTCCCGACTACGTCACCCAGGCGCTGGTAGGGGTGATCGTCGACGGCATGAGCCCGGCGCAGGCGCTCGACCAGGGCCACTACAGCGGTCAGGACATCACGCGCAAGTGCCAGGGGAAGCGGGATGCGCCCTCCGAACTCGAATCGGGCAGGCGGATCGCGGTGAATCTGGCCGACCTCCTGACGCGCGAGCATCCCTGCCCCCGGGTCATGCCACTCGACAGTGGTCTCACCGCGATCGAGGTTCGAGGGAACAAACTTCTGGGCGCGGCGGACCAGCGCAGGGATGGCTCCGCGGCCGGTCGTTAAGGTCGTCGTCCGCCGGGAAGGGAGCACCTTCGAGATGCGTGCATTCGTCGTCCGCGTCGCGCTCGTCACCGCGCTGGTCGTAGACCCGGCCGGCGGGTGGGCGCAGGGCGGTGACCTCGCCCGCGAGCGCCTGTCACCGCAATCTGCGGCAACCGCCGTGCAACGGGCGGCGGGCACGCCACGCCAGGTCAGCATCCTGGGTTCCGGTGACATTCTCGTGCACCCGCCGACGTGGCGGCAGGCGCGGGCCGACGCCGCGGCGGCCGGCCGCGCCGGGTACGAGTTCGACCCGATCTTCGCCTCGATCCGCCCCGACGTCGAGTCGGCAGACCTGGCCATCTGTCACATGGAGGCCCCTCTGGGGCCCGGCGAGCCCAGGGACTTCCCACGCTTCAGGGCCCCCACCGATCTGGCCCCCGCGGTCAGGACCGCTGGCTACGACGCCTGCTCCACCGCCAGCAACCACTCCCTGGATCAGGGCGAGCGAGGCGTGTACGACAACCTCGACGCCCTGGACGCGGCCGGTCTGCGCCACACCGGAACCTTCCGTAGCGCTGCCGAGCAGGCCACGCCGGCGATCTACGGGGTCAACGGGGTCAAGATCGGTCATCTCTCCTGGTCGATGCACTTCAACGGGCTGGAACCGCCAGCCGGCAAGGCGTGGCTGGCCAACCGCATCGACGTCGCCGCGATCCGCGCCGCCGCCGCCGCTACCCGCAGGGCCGGAGCGCAGATCATCGTGCTCTCCGCCCACTGGGGCACAGAGATGAGTCACACACCAGACGGCCAGCAACTGTCCTGGGCCAGACAGCTCATCACCGACCCGAACATCGACCTGATCATCGGTCACCATGCCCACGTCGTGCAGCCGTTCGAGCGGGTCGGCGACGAGTGGATCGCCTACGGTGTCGGGAACACCCTCGCCCGCCACGATTTCCCGAAGGACGCCAACCGGGAGGGGGTCCTGGCCAGGTTCACGTTCACCGAACAGCCCAACCGGCGGTGGGTCGTCACCAACGCCGAGGCCATCCCGATCTGGCTCTCCCTCAAGCCGACCATCCGCGTCCTCGACCTGCCCGGCACCCTCGACCAGCTGCCCGCCGGCGACCGCCGCCGCGCCCTCTACACCTCGGCCGAGGATCGAATCGCCGGATATCTCGACAGCCGTGGCGCCCTCGCCGCCGGGCTTCGTGTGCGGCGTTGAGATGGCCCCGGCCAAGCCGGGCACGCGAGTCATCCCGGCGGGGTGAGGTTCCCTCACCCCGCCGCGTTCGATCATCGGGTCCTACCGCTCGGTGCCGTCGGCAGGCCGGGCCCGCGGAAGCCCCACGTCGCCCTCGAGTTCATCCCGGCTGGGTGAAGTCTCCTCACCCTGCCGCGTTCGATGATCGAGATGGACCGCGCAACTTCGACGTCGCCGAGAGCGAAGGGTTGCCATGAAGAGAAAGCGCCGAGGCGAACAGATCCCGCCCGACCGGAGCCCCCATCGGTCGAGATTTCGCGGACGCGCGCCGGTAGCGTCGGTGCCCTCCGATCCGCCGCAGGAGCAGGTGGTCCCCTGGCGGCGCCGGGCGCTCGAGCAGCAGCTACCGAGCGCCGGATTTCCTGCGGGCTCCGGTAAGCCGTCGCTGGTGTATCTCTGGGTGGTCATGATTCTGGCGGCGGCTGTCGTGCTCGGGTTCGCCGTGAACAGCCATCGGGGCGTCCCCCCGGCCGTGGTCGATTCGCAGCGGGACAACGTATCGAAGGTCGCCGCCGGCATGCGACTGTCCATCAATCACTACGTGGAGGACCTCGACCAGCGAATCGCGTCGCGTTCCCCGACGACGCCCGACGCCGAGCTTCTCAAGCAGGTGGTGGGAAACGGGACGGAGTGGAGCGGGGCCGCGATCGTGGAGACCGCCTCCCGGCGCCCGTTGGCGACCGCCGGCAGCGGCGTGCCCATGGAGCTGCTGCCGCCGACGCTGCCCGCCAAGGACACCATTCCGATCACCACCCCTGACGGGCCGGCGCTGGTCCGAAGCATCGCGCTGGACGGCTCGCGGACCCTGCTGGCGGCGCAACCGCTCGACATCGACGAGCTTCGGCTCAATCCCACCGCCCGACAGGGCATCTTCTTGATCACCCCGGATGGCAAGAGCACCCTGATGCAGGGGATCAGCGCCGTACCCGACATTCACCTGCCGACGGTCTTCGGAGGGCTGGGGCAGTCCCAGGCTGCCGAGGGCCACCCGATCAAGGTGACCGAATGGGTGAACAAGCAGCTGGTCGTGTCCTCCGCTCCGGTCGGCGACACCGGGGCGACGGTCGCCACCCTCATCGTCGCCGACGAGGTGGGCGGCACCTCCACCGTGCACGGCTTCCTGCTCGGCCTCAGCCTGCTGGCGCTGGCGGTGCCGAGTTTCCTGCTGATGAGGCTGGCGCTGGTCAGCCCCGTACGGTCGCTGGTGACGCGCGCCAAGGCCAACGCGTGTGGCGAGGTCCTCACCAAGCGGTACCCGCTGCGCGTGGCCGAGGCCCACCGCATCGCCCGGGCGCTGGCCCTCACGTCCGCCGACCCCCCGTCCGCCACACCCGGCCGCAAACGGTGGCGGTGGCGGTGGCGGCCGACTGTCACCCAGGGCCTGGCCGTGGCGACCGTCGTCGCCCTGCTCTGGCCGGCAGCGGCCGTCGCCTACACCCTCAACAGCCATGAGCCGCCGATCCCCAACCAGCTCGTCCGGGACGAGGAGAGCAGGGCCGAGGCGGCGAGCAACGTCATGGGCAAGGCCCTGAACAACGGCCTGCAGACGGTGACCCGCATCTCGCAGGCGTCCGAGACAGCCGCCGACCCGGCTCAACTGGCCCCGCTCCTGAAGCAGGAGATGGCCGACAAGCACCGGTTCCGCAGCCTCTACCTGATGGATTCGAGCGGATCGGTGGTCGGCTCCGCGGGACGCGAGCCGCTCCGGAAGGAGCCGCTGCACGGTGAGACCGGCATCGACCTGGACGGCGAAACGGCGCGGCTCCCGCTGGTGTACGCCTTTCGGGTCGCCCCGAACGGCGTGGCAACGGTCGGTGAGTTCGACGTCGACTACCTCCTGGAGATGCTGCGCGCGGTGGACGGGCAGGTCCGGGTCGTCGACGAGAACCTCCGTACGGTCTTCGACTCCAACGGCTTCCGTGCTTTCCAGCATCTGCAGGGCACCGCACGGGTTGCCGCCGCCGAGGCGCTGAAGGGTGGCACCGTGGGGATGGCGAAGACGCCCGACGGCAGGCCCGCCCTGATCGCCGCGGCCGGTCTGAACAAGCCCAACACGGTCGCACCGTTGAAGTGGTCGCTGGTGGTCGAGCAGGACCTGGCCGGGCTGCGGTTGCCGCAGAGCGACGGGCGGCGATGGACTCTGCTCGTCGCCGGCGCCACGGCGGGCGTCGTGCTGCTCACCCAGGTGTGGCAGTACTTCGTCTTCGCGCGGCCACTGCGCCGGCTTGCCACCGACGCTGACCGGATCAGCGACGGACAGCTCGAGGAGCCGATCTCACCACAACGGCACGACGACATCGGCGCGCTGGCGATGTGTCTGGAGGTCTGCCGTCAGGTCCGGCACACCGGCTCCGGACGGCTGGGCGGTGCCAGCCGGCTGCGCGGGACGGAGGACGACCGGACCGTCGTGCTCCCCCAGGTCCCGCCGCAGGCCGAAGCTCCTCAAAGCACGCTCTGGTACGGCGATCAGGCCGACTCTCGCCGCGACGACCGAGACGAAGGGAGTTGACGTGGCGTACCTCTACGTCGTTTTCGTCCTCTGCTGTGGGGCTCTGTTCGTCGCCGGCACCATCGAGCAGCGCAACCACTACCGCAACCTGGACCGGATTCCGGATCGCGTGCTGGTCAACGGTATTCGGGGCAAGAGTTCGATCACCCGGCTCTGCGCCGGCGCGCTGCGCGGCGGTGGCCGCGTCGTGGTGGCCAAGACGACCGGTACGGCGGCCCGCTTCATCTTCCCCGATGCCACGGAAGAGCCGGTGCACCGCAAGTTCGGCATCGCGAACGTGGTCGAGCAGATCGGCATCGTGCGCCGGGCCGCCGTGTACCACCCGGACACGCTGGTCATGGAGTGCATGGCCGTGATGCCGGCCCTGCAGGAGGTCAACCAGAGCAAGCTGATCCGATCCAACATCGGGGTGCTGTGCAACGTACGCGAGGACCACCTCACCGAGATGGGACCCACCCTCGACGACGTCGCCCGCTCCCTGAGCCGGTCCATGCCGGAGGGCGGGGTCTGCATCACGGCTGAGCGGGAACGGCTCCCGATCCTGCAGGAGGAAGCCGAACGGCGCGACTGCCGTCTCGTCGCGGTTGATCCCGAGTCGGTGAGTGACGACGAGATGAACGGATTCGGCTGGATCACCTTCAAGGAGAACGTCGCCATCGCGCTGGCGGTCGCCGGGGAGTTGGGCGTCGACCGGCAGAGCGCGCTCAAGGGCATGTGGGAGGCGCCACCCGACCCGGGCGTGCTCTCCGTGGCGCGGGTGATGCACGGCGACAAGCGGTTCCGGTTCGCCAACATCTTCGCCGCCAACGACCCCGAATCCACCTTCATGAACATCCAGCAACTGGAGGACCAGAAGCTCATCACGCGGCCGCTGACGATGGTGATCAACTGCCGGCCGGACCGGATCGAACGCAACGGTCAGATGGGTGAGCTGAGCGGCCGGGTGCGGCCGGAGCGGATCATCCTGATCGGAGAGGTGACCAAGAGCGCCCGTACGGCCGTCCCGACCGACCTCCAGGACCGGATTGTCGACCTCGGTGGCAAGCCCGACCCGGGCAGCCTACTGGAGGGCGTGGCGGCGGCAACCCCGGACGACTCCTCGATCGTTGCCGTCGGCAACATCCACGGACAGGGGGAGGTGCTGGTCCATCAGCTGGCGGATCTGCCGGGCTGGACCTGCGAGGACGGCTCGCCATCCGCCTCCACGATGCCCCGTAAGCCGACCGAAGAAAGGATTCACCGATGAACTTCGGCGGAGAACTCAGCGCCCAGCTGGCCACCGCGAGTCTCGGCATCGGACTGGTCTTTGCGCTGCTGTGCTATCTGACCACCAACCTCTCGCCCGGCGGCATGATCACCCCGGGCTGGATCGCGTTGACCCTCATCGAGGACCAGCTCCAGGCCGTGATCGTCGTGGCGGCGACCATCGTCACCTACCTCATCGCCCGGCTGATGCACCGGGTCATCATCCTCTACGGGAAACGGCTGTTCGCGGCGATCGTGCTGGTCAGTGTCCTTCTCCAATTGACCCTGTTCGTCATCGTCCAGCGTGACCTCCCACTGCTGTTCGCCCACCAGACGCTGGGCTTCGTCATCCCGGGACTCATCGCGTACCAGCTCGTGCGTCAGCCGCCCAGGGCCACCATCCTGGCGACGCTCGTCGTGACCGCGATCACGTTCGGTATCGCGTACAGCGGCGTCGTCGCCGGATTCGTGCCGGTGACCTGACCGCTTCCCCGAGAAACCCGGGAAAGGAGACGCAGGAATGAGCGACCGCAGGTTCTTCCGCAGGCCCGCTTTGCTGACCATCGCCGGGCTCGTCCTGCTGATCGCCGCAAGTACCCTCACCTACGTCGTGGCGCGACCGTCGCCAGGGGACGAACCCGTGCTGACGCTGGGCGGAGCGAAGGCCGAGGGTCAGGCGCGCGGCGCCTCGGGCTACACGTACCAGCGGTCGAAGGAACCGGACCGGACGGAGATCATCAACTCCTCAGGGGAACCGGTGGCGATCATGACCGATGGTGCGCGGACGGCGCACATCCACGGCCCGTCCCGGACGTTCGAGGAGCCGCGGTTCACGGATGCGAAGATCGAGACCGATATGTGGGTTCGGCTTGCACCGCAGCCGTGGCATGCCGGCGCCGAACAGGAGCAATGGTTCATGGACTGGTTCGCCGCAGCTCGCCGGGATCGCTCACCGGACGTGTTGGCGATCGCCTTCGACTACGTCGACGGCGCTCCGGTGAAGAAGGACAACCAGGGACAGCAGTATGCCGGCGACGCGTCGTTCGGGCCGCCGGACCCCGCGGACCCCGACGGTCGTCAGGAGCGCTCCGACTTCTACGACTACCTGGGTCAGGCGTGGTCGTTCCTCGATGGCAAGAGCGCCATGCCCGAGCCGCAGCGCCAGCTGGCGCTCGACTGCTCCGGCTATCTGCGGATGGTCTACGGTCACCGGCTCGGATATCCGCTGCTCGGTACGAACAACCCGGGCAACGGTCTGCCGCGCCGGGCCTACGCGATGGCCGAGGTGGGCCCAGGGGTCCAGCTGATGCCCAACTCCGGCCAGCGGGCCCGAGGGATGGACCGGCTGCTCCCTGGCGATCTGGTGTTCTTCAACGCCCAACCGGTACCGACCGGCCAGATCGACCACTCGGGCATCTACCTCGGCATCGACGACGGCGGGCACCATCGGTTCATCTCCAGCCGGTCGCAGACCGACGGCCCCACCATGGGTGACCTCTCCGGGGCACCGCTCTTGGACGGCATCGGCTACTGGCCGGACCGGTGGCGCACCGCCCGTCGGATCTGATCTGTCAGCGGCCGGAAGCTCCTGGAAGATCGCGAGAACAACGCCGGCGAGCCGGCCTGCGGGAACCAGAGGCCGGCGGCACCCAGGGGATCAGAGGCGGACGCCGAGCAGGGCGTCCACCGTGGCGGCGAAGAGCGCCGGGGCCTGCGGGTCGTCAACGGTGTCAGCCAGGGTCCGGTCGGCCCAGTCGTCGGCGAGAGCCAGCGCACCCGGCGTGTCCAGGTCGTCGGCGAGTCGGGCGCGTACCCCGGCGAGGAATGCCTCCCCCGACGGCCCGGCGGGGGCCGCGGCGGCCCGCCGCCAGCGGGCCAGCCGCTCCTGCGCCGCGACGAGCAGCTCGTCGGTCCACGAGCGGTCGCTGCGGTAGTGCCCGCTGAGCAGGGCCAGCCGGACCGCCATCGGGTCGACCTGGTCGGCCCGCAGCCGGGAGACGAAGACCAGGTTGCCGCGGGACTTCGACATCTTCTCGCCGTCCAGGCCGATCATGCCGGCGTGCACGTAGTGGTCGGCGAACGGGGCCTGCCCGGTCAGTCGCTCGGCGTGCGCCGCCGAGCACTCGTGGTGCGGGAAGAGCAGGTCGTTGCCGCCGCCCTGGACGGCGATCCGGTCGCCGAGCAGGTTCAGCGCGATGACCGCGCACTCGATGTGCCAGCCGGGGCGGCCGGCGCCCAGCTCGCCGCCCGGCCAGGACGGCTCGCCCTCGCGGGCGCCGCGCCACAGCAGCGGGTCCAGCGGGTCCCGCTTGCCGGCCCGGTCCGGGTCGCCGCCGCGCTCCGGGAAGATCTCCAGCATCTGCTCGCGGGACAGGTTGGACTCGTAGCCGAACGCGGGGGCGGCGGCGACGTCGAAGTAGACGTCGCCGGTGCCGTCGTCGAGCCGGTACGCCGCGCCGTCCTTGAGCAGCACGAGCACCTTCTCGGCGATGTCCGGGATCGACTCGACCGCGCCGACGTAGTGCGCCGGCGGGATGATCCGCAACGCCTCCATGTCCTCGCGGAACAGGGCGGTCTCCCGCATGGCCAGGACCTTCCAGTCCTCGCCGTCGCGCTCGGCCCGCTCCAGCAGCGGGTCGTCGATGTCGGTGACGTTCTGCACGTACCGCACGGTCAGGCCGGCGTCCCGCCACATCCGCTGCACGAGGTCGAAGGTGATCATCGTGGCGGCGTGCCCGAGGTGGGTGGCGTCGTACGGGGTGATGCCGCAGACGTACATGGTGGCCGCGTCGTCGGGCTGACTGGGGTGGAGACCTTGCCGCGCCGAGTCGTACAACCTCAGTGGCGTGCCCTTGCCCGGCAGCCGTGGCACCTCGTGTCCCGCCCAAGACTCCATGATTGCCAGCCTAACGATCCGTCAGGCACTCAGGTGGCACGCCTCGGGTGATCAACGCGACAACGGCTCACATCGGCGGCCACGGCATGGCCGGCCACTCCTCCGGCGGCAGCGGGAACCGCCCGGTCTCCCGCAGCCGGTCCACCCGGGCCGCCACCTCGGCGACCTCGCTGATGGTGAGGTGTTCGGACAGCTCGTCGCCGAGCGCTCCGGTGAGCTGGCCGGCGAGCCCGTCGAGCATCTCCACGGCGTCCGGCGGGAGCTGGCGGCCGGCCCAGCCCCACAGCACGGTGCGCAGCTTCTCCTCGACGTGGAAGCAGACCCCGTGGTCCACCCCGTAGATCCGGTCCTCGGGACCGACGAGCACGTGACCGCCCTTGCGGTCGGCGTTGTTGATCACGGCGTCGAGGACCGCCAGCCGGGCCAGCCGCGGGTCGTCGGCGTGCGCCAGCGCGTAGGCGGCCCCGTCGTCGTCGCGGGCTGCGGCGACCGGGAACCAGCGCGGCGGCACCGTCTCGGCCGGCACGAAGCCGACCAGCGGCTCCGCGTCCGCCGGCTCGTCGATCCAGAGCTGGCAGGAGCCGGGACCGAACGGCCCGTCCCGCAGCACGGTCGGCGGCACCAGGTCCCAGCCGGTGGCCTGGGAGACCAGGTAGGCCGAGACCTCCCGGCCGGCGAGCGTCCCGTCGGGGAAGTCCCAGAGCGGGCGCTCGCCGCGGACCGGCTTGTAGACGCAGTGCGCGGTCAGCCCGTCGAGGGTGATGATGCCGCGCAGGGTGGCGTTGGAGGCGTCGACCAGCCGCCCCTCCAGGATGAGCTCACCGTCGCTGAGCAGTCGCAGTGCGGCGGCGCCGTCCTGTCGGGGCTGAAGTTCCGACGAGGTCACCGGTGATAACCGTTGTGCCGGGGGCAGAGGTGACCGGCCGGGTCGAGCGGCTGGCCGCAGAGTGGGCAGGGCGGACGGCCGGCGTTGACCACCCGGCGGGCCCGCTCGATGAACGCGCGGGTCGCCTCGGGAGTCAGCCGGACCCGGAGCCGGTCGAGGTCGTCGTCCGGCTCGTCCGGGTCCTCGTCGGCGTCGTCGTCCGGGTCGCCCAGCTCGACCTCGACCTCCGCCTCACCGGCGGCGATCGCCTCGATCACCACGGTGGCGGAGTCGACGTCGAAGGCCAGGCCCAGGGTGCCGACCCGGAACTCCTCGTCGACCGGGGTGTCGAGCGGGTCGTTGTCGCCGGTCACCGGGGTCGCCGCCTCCGGAAGCTCGACACCGAACCGGCGCTGCGCCTCGGAGAGCAGCTCCTCCAGCTTCTCGGCGAGCAGGGACACCTGGACCTTCTCCAGCGCGACGCTGACCAGCCGGCCTCCGCCGCGCGCCTGGAGGAAGAACGTGCGCTCCCCCGGCGGGCCGACGGTTCCGGCGACGAACCGCTCCGGCGGCTCGAAGGCGTGCACCTGGTGGGTCATACCCACGACCCTATCCGGCGGGCGGAACCGTCGCGCAGCGCACCGACGCCGAATCCGCCCAGGGCGAAACGCCAGGGGCGACCACCGCCGCTCCCGGGCGTGGCGGGGCCGCTCACCGGGCCGCCCCGGCGCCGCCGCCCACCGCCGCGTCGGAGTCGGTCGCCCGGGTCGCCCGCCGGCGCCGCTTGCGCGGCGGCGGGACCAGCCCGGCCAGGTCGCCGCCGGTGTCGTTGAGCCGAACCAGGAAGGGCCGCAGCGGCGTGTAGCGGATCGCGGTCACCGACGCCGGGTCGGCCACGATCCGCTGGAACAGATCCAGGTGTACGCCGAGCGCGTCGGCCACGATCGCCTTGATCACATCGCCGTGGCTGCACGCCAGCCACACCGCCTCGGGCCCGTGCTCGGCGCTGATCCGAGCGTCCCAGGCGCGCACCGCGGCGACCGCCCGCGCCGACATCGCCGCCATCGACTCCCCCTCCGGGAAGACGGCGGCGCTCGGATGCTGCTGCACCACCGGCCAGAGCGGCTCCTTCGCCAGCTTCTTGAGCGGCTGCCCCTCCCAGGCGCCGTAACCGCACTCGATCAGCCCCTCCTCGACCACCGGCTCCACGCCGGGCAGGGCCAGCTCCAGCGTCTGCCGGCAGCGGATCAGCGGGCTCGTCACCACCGCCGCGAGGGGCAGCCCTCTGAGCCGCTCGCCGACCGCCGTGGCCTGGGCCCGCCCGGTCTCGTCCAGCTCGACCGGTTGCCGGCCGGCCAGGCCACCGTCGGCGTTCGCGGTGGTCCGGCCGTGTCGCAGAAGCAGAAGGGTCGCCACGCAGACCACCCTAGGCGCTCCCACCCCCTTGATCGACTCCACCACGGGATGTGGCGGTGTCGGCCAGGAGGTTGTGACGGCCGACACCTCCCCGGCCGGAACACCGGACCCGGTCGGGCCGTTGTGCAGAGCGTCGGTGTGCCCAGTGTCCCCGGGCCTCACCTAAATTGCCTTCGCGGAATACCGTTCGGCTGGAGCCGCGTCGCGCCACTCGCCGAGAGGCGACCTGCACACCGACACCCACAGCGCCGTCCGTCCCTCCGGGGCCGGGCGGCGCTGTTGTTTCCGCCCGGCCCCCTCGGCATCCCGGCGACGGCCGCCGCCGGCCGCGGGGGTTCGGCCCCTGCCCTCCATGCCGTCAGGTCGGGACGGATCGCGTCCGATCGCCCCAGGGGGGCCGAGCAAATGGGCCGATGGTGGTCGACGGGTCCCTGCCCGGAGTTGGAGTTAATGTCCGGTTAACCCATGGACTCGGTTGCCGGGTGGAACGCCATGGGTGTCACCGGGGCCCGGATACACCCACGGCGTTCCACTCGGCGGCTTCACCTGCCCTGCGGGAGTGCCTCGCTGAATGATGTGGGGCCGACTGTCCGGTTCGTGGGGGTGACCGGCCGCACCCGGGCGGCGGAATGGCGGCCGGGCCGGGGTCGTTGTATCCGGGTGAACGACCGAGGAAGGCGCCCCGCCGAGGTGGGTGTGCCGGGCCCGGAATGATGGTGGGCTGCCGGTCGTTGTACATGGTCCCGGCGCGACGAAGAGGCCCCCGCCCCGCGCGCCGATGATCCCCCCAAGACTTTCCTTGTTAGCGCCCGACGTGGTGCTTGCGCACGACCGACCCCCATCGGTCTGGTGCGCCAACCCCCGAATGGAGCTTTCCCATGAACACGATGCTGCGTAAGAGCGTGCTGGGTATTGCTGGTCTGGCTTTCACCGGTGGTGTGTTCGCCGGTCCGATCGCCGCCCACGCCGACGCTGCCCCCGTGCAGGGCACCAAGCCGGTCGCGGTGAGCGTGCAGGGTGACAAGCTGATCCCGCACGGTGTGCAGGGCGCCCAGTCGAAGATCACCCTGAACGACGAGCAGACCGCCAACGCCAAGGCGATCATCGCCGCCACCAAGAAGGCCGGCCTCCCGGAGCGCGCCGCGGTCATCTCGATCGCCACGTCGCTGCAGGAGTCGAAGCTGGAGAACCTGGGCCACCTCGGCGACCGCAACGACCACGACTCGCTGGGCCTGTTCCAGCAGCGCCCGTCCTCGGGTTGGGGCACGCCGGAGCAGATCACCGACCCCGAGTACTCCACCCTGGCGTTCCTCAAGGGCCTGAAGCAGGTCGACGGCTGGCAGGACATGCCGCTGACCGAGGCCGCGCAGACCGTGCAGGTCTCGGCCTACCCGGACGCCTACGCCCAGTGGGAGCAGCAGGCCGCCGACATCGTCAACCAGCACTGGAACAGCTGAGCCAAACGCTGGCCGGCACCCCGAACACGGGGTGCCGGCCAGCGGCGTCTGCGGGTCAGCTCAGGTGGCGTCGATCGTGCCGGTGAGCAGCAGGCAGAGGACCAGGGAGCCGAGCGCCACCCGGTAGAGGACGAACAGGTACAGGGTGTGGTGCGCGACGTAGCGCAGCAGCCAGGCGATGGCCGCGTACCCGATGGCGAAGGCGATCACCGTGGCGACGACCATCTGCGCCACGCTCGGCGCGGCGGTGCCGGGCGCGGACGGCTCGAAGACGTCCGGGATGCTGAACACGCCGGAGATCACCACGGCCGGGATGGCCAGCAGGAACGAGTAGCGCGCCGCCGTCTCGCGGGTGAGGTTGAGCAGCAGGCCGGCGGTGAGCGTGCCGCCGGAGCGGGAGACACCCGGGATCAGCGCCATGGCCTGGGCGAACCCCATGATGACGCCGTCGCGCATCCGGAAGTTCTCCAGCGTGCGGGTCTGCCGCCCCCAGTACTCGGCGAAGGCCAGCACCAGCCCGAAGCCGATCAGCGTGCCGGAGATCAGGTACAGGTTCCGGCCGGCGGTGCGGATCTCGTCCTTGAACAGCAGCCCGAAGATGCCGATCGGGATCGTGCCGACGATGACGTACCAGCCCATGCGGTAGTCGAGGCTCGATCGGACCGAGCGGTCGACCAGGCCCAGGCACCAGGTCCGGACGATCCGCCAGATGTCCTTGAAGAAGTAGATGAGGACGGCGGCCTCGGTGCCGAGCTGGGTCACCGCGGTGAACGACGCCCCGGCGTCCCGGCCGAAGAAGATCGCCGACGTGATCCGCAGGTGCCCGGAGGACGAGACGGGCAGGAACTCCGTGAGCCCCTGGACGATGCCCAGGACGATGGCCTCGACCCAGGTCACTCGCCGACTCCGGAGAGGTCCAGCGCCTCGGCGACGGTCCGCAGGGTCTGCACGCCGCTGTCCCGGTCCGCCACGAAGAGGGTGACCGACAGGGTGGTCACGCCCGCGGCGGCGTACTCCCGCATCCGTTCGGCGATGCGCTCCTTCGGGCCGAGCAGCGAGGTGCGGTCGATGAACTCCATCGGCACCGCGGCGGCCGCGTCGCGCTGCCGCTTGGCCAGGTAGAGGTCCTGCACCTCGCGGGCGGCGTCGCCGTAGCCCATCCGGGTCGCGAGCTGGTTGTAGAAGTTCTGCTGCCGGCTGCCCATGCCGCCGACGTAGAGGGCGGCGTACCAGCGGACCAGCTCGGCGCAGGTGGCGATGTCGTCGCCGACCACCACCGGCACCGACGGGACGACGTCGAAGCCGGCCAGCTCCTTGCCGACCTTGGCCCGGCCGGCACGGACCGAGGCGAGCTGCTCCTCGGCGAACTCGGGGGCGTAGAAGACGGCGAGCCAGCCGTCGGCGATCTCGCCGGCCAGCTCCAGGTTCTTCGGGCCGACCGCCGCCAGGTAGATCGGGATGTGCTCGCGCGGCGGGTGGAAGCCCAGCCGCAGCGCCTTGCCCGGGCCGTCCGGGAGCGGCAGCGTGTAGTGCTCGCCGTCGTACGCGACCTCCTTGCGGGCCACCGCCAGCTTCACGATGTCGACGTACTCGCGGGTGCGGGCCAGGGGCTTGGCGAAGCGGACGCCGTGCCAGCCCTCGGAGACCTGCGGGCCGGAGACGCCCAGGCCGAGCCGGAACCGGCCGCCGGAGAGGGCGTCGATGGTCGCCGCGGTCATCGCGGTCATCGCCGGGGTGCGGGCGGGGATCTGCATCACCGCGGCGCCCACGTCGATCCGCTCGGTCTGGCCGGCCATCCAGGCCAGCATGCTGGGCGAGTCGGAGCCGTAGGCCTCCGCGGCCCACACCACCGAGTAGCCGAGCCGATCCGCCTCCTGGGCCAGTGCCAGGTGGTCGGCCGGCGTGCTCCACGCCGTCTGGTATCCGAGGCTGAGCCCGAGTCGCACTGGTCCTCCCACCATCCGCACCACAGGTCGCATCAGGTTACGCAATGGGGGCGGCGGCGCGGATCACCGGCTCGCCTCGAACACGTCACACCCGCCTGGCAGGTCGGGCAGGAACTTGACTCCGGGCGAGGATATCCGTGACGCCGGGTTCGAAATAAGGTTCACCCATGCAACAGCGACCGCTCGGCCGAAGCGGGCTGGCGGTTTCGCGGCTCGCGCTCGGCACCATGACCTGGGGACGGGACACCGATGCCGACGACGCGGCCGCCCAGCTGAAGAGTTACCTCGACGCGGGCGGCAACCTCGTGGACACCGCCGACGTCTACGCCGACGGCGACGCGGAGTCGGTGATCGGTTCCCTGCTGGGCAGCCTGGTCCCCCGCGACGACCTGCTCATCGCCACCAAGGCGGGGCTGCGGCCGGGCAGCGGCCGCCGCCGGGACGGCTCCCGGGGGCACCTGCTGCGCACCCTGGACGCCTCGCTGCGCCGGCTCGGCACCGACCACGTCGACCTCTGGCAGGTGCACGGGTACGACCCGGACACCCCGCTGGAGGAGACGCTCTCCGCGCTCGACCACGCGGTGTCCAGCGGCAGGGCCCGCTACGTCGGGGTGTCGAACTTCTCCGGCTGGCAGACCGCCCGCGCCGCCGCCTGGCAGGCCGCCTGGCCGGGGCGCGCGCCGGTGGTCGCCGCCCAGGTGGAGTACTCGCTGCTGGAGCGGGGCGTGGAGCGCGAGGTGCTGCCGGCCTGCGCGGCCATGGGGCTGGGCGTGCTGCCCTGGTCGCCGCTGGGCCGCGGGGTGCTCACCGGCAAGTACCGCAACGGCCGCCCGGCGGACTCGCGGGCGGTGTCGCCGCACTTCGAGCGTTTCGTCGCCACCTACCTGGAGCCGCGCTGCTCCAGCATCGTGGAGGCGGTCGCCATCGCGGCCGGCGGCCTGGGCGTGTCGCCGCTGGAGGTGGCGCTGGCCTGGATCCGGGACCGGCCCGGGGTGACCGCGCCGATCCTCGGCGCCCGCACCGTGGGGCAACTGCTCGGCGCGCTCCAGGTGGAGCGGATGACCCTGCCGGAGGAGATCGTCACCGCGCTGGACGACGTCTCGGCGGTGCCGGTGGGCTACCCGGAACGGGACGGCTGACCCCGCCCGGCCGGCCGGGGCTGCGCGAAGAGGGCGACACGGGTCACCGTCAGGGGGTGGCGGCGGGCTGCCGGGCTGGGCAGCATAGAGGCCATGGACTACGAATACGCGCCGCTGCGGTTGCCCTCGAACGTCGATCGGTTGACCGCCGCGGCGCAGCTGGCGATCCAGGCGGAGTTCTCCGGCTGGGAGTTGGCCCGGGTGCGGCTCTACCGGGACGGCACGCGGCAGGTCATGCTGCGCCGTCGCCGCGTCAACCAGCCGCAGCCGGGCCTCTCCTACTGACGGAGGCCCGGGCGAGGCGTCCCCGGGGCCGGCACCGCGCGGTGGGCCCCGGGGACGTCACTGCCTAGTGGGCGTGGTCGTGCTCCTCGTCGAGCTCCAGGAACGGGTGCTCGTCGAGCCGGCCGACCAGCCGGTCGTCGGCGGCCGGCTGGAACGGGCCGACCGGGTCGTCGTCGTCGAAGGACTCCAGGTCGACCGGGGTGCCGACCTCGCTGACCATGACCACGCCGTCGAGCGGCTCCAGCTCGGGCACGTCGAGCGCGGACAGCGAGCCGTCGCCGCTCTGCAGCAGCTCCAGCACGGCCTCGCCGACCCCCTCGACCGGGGCCGGCTCGTCCTCCTCGGGGGTGCCCTCGCGGCGGGCCGCCTCGGCGGCCCGGATCAGCGCGGAGACGCTGGGCACGCGGTAGTCCCGCCGCTGCCGCACCGAGATCACCCGCGGGTGCGGGTCGGTGGCCTCGACGCCCTCGGCCCCGCCGAAGCGCTCGTCGGCCTCGTCCGGGTCGATCGACTCGACGTCCCACGGTGTCACCTCGCCGAAGGCGTCGAGCAGCTGCTCGTCGTACGCGAACGAGGCGTTGTTCAAATTGACGTACGCCTGCCAGACGGCGTCGTCGTCGATCCGGCCCTGGGCGGCGCGGACGGCGGCCAGGTGGGCGCGGGCCGCGTCGATCACGCGCTCGAGGGCGGCGTCCAGCTCACCGTGCTGGTCGGTCATGTGAGGCAGTCCCTTCGCGATGGGGGAGGTTCCGCGCCGGCGGTGACGCGACGGGCTCGGTCAGCAGCTGCGGAGAAAGCGGTCGAGAACCCGCACGCCGAACTGTAGTCCGTCCAGCGGAACCCGCTCGTCGATGCCATGGAACAGGCCGGAGAAATTGAGGTCGGCGGGCAGCCGCAGCGGCGCGAAGCCGAAGCACCGGATGCCGAGCTGGGAGAACGCCTTGGCGTCGGTGCCGCCGGAGAGCATGTACGGCACCGGGCGGGCGCCCGGGTCCTCGGCGCGCAGCGCGGCGGACATCGCCTCGACCAGGTCGCCGTCGAAGGTGGTCTCCAGGGCGGGCTGGCGCTGGACGTACTCGATGGCGATGTCCGGCCCGACCAGCTCGCGCAGCTGCCGCTCCAGCACCTCGCTCTGCCCGGGCAGGCTGCGGCAGTCGATGGTGGCGGTGGCCCGACCCGGGATGACGTTGTCCTTGTAGCCGGCGGCCAGCCGGGTCGGGTTGGCGGTGTTGCGGATGGTGGCACCGATGATGTTGGCGATCGGGCCGAGCTTGGCGATCGCGGTCTCCGGGTCGTCCGGGTCGATCTCGATGCCGAGGACGTCGGAGACCTCGGCCAGGAACGCCCGTACGGTGTCGGTCATCACCACCGGGAAGCGGTGCCCGCCGATCCGGGCGACCGCCTCGGCGAGCGCGGTGACCGCGTTGTCGTCGTGCACCATCGAGCCGTGGCCGGGGCGGCCCTTGGCGTGCAGGCGCAGCCAGTCGATGCCCTTCTCGGCGGTCTCGATGAGGTAGAGCCGCCGCTGCTCGTCCACCGAGTAGGAGAAGCCGCCGACCTCGCCGATCGCCTCGGTGCAGCCGTCGAAGTGGTGCCGGTGCCGCTGGGCGAGGAAGTGCGCGCCGTAGTCGCTGCCGGCCTCCTCGTCGGCGGTGAAGGCGAGCACGATGTCCCGGGACGGGCGCACCCCGGCGCGCTGCCAGCCGCGGACCACGGCCAGCACCATGGCGTCGAAGTCCTTCATGTCGATGGCGCCGCGGCCCCACAGGTAGCCGTCGCGGATCTCACCGGAGAACGGGTGCACCGACCACTCGTCCGGGTCGGCGGGCACGACGTCGAGGTGGCCGTGCACGAGCAGCGCGTCCCGGCCCGGGTCGGTGCCGGGGATCCGGGCGACCAGGTTGGCCCGGCCCGGCGCGGACTCGAGGAGTTCCGCGTCGACGCCGACCTCGGCGAGCTTCTCGGCGACGTACTCCGCGGCCCGGCGCTCCCCGACGCTGGTGTCGTTGTCCCCGGTGTTGGTGGTGTCGATGCGCAGCAGGTCGCGGCAGAGGTCCACGACCTCGTCGGTGGGGTCCGGTCGGGCGGAGGCGGGGGCGCTCGTCATCGCATCTTCATACCAGCCGGCCCGGCCGGAGCGTCGGCCCCGGTCGGGGCGCTGTTTCGCGGATCGCGCGGACGGGTACCGCCGGACCGCCACACCCGTCGATCCCGGAGGGCACCATGACCGTCCCCCTGCCGCCGTTGCCGCCGGCCGCCGACGACGCCTACCGGCCGGGCGGCCGGAGCCTGGCCGACCACGTGGACCGGGAGCACCGGGCGCTGCTCGGGCTGGCCGGGCAGGTCACCGACGCGGGCCTCGACGCGGCGCGCCGCCGGGAGGTGCTGGACGTGCTGACCGCCGCGGTGTCCCGGCACCTCTCCGCCGAGGAGCAGTACCTCTTCCCGGCCGCCCGGGCGGCGGTGCCGGAGAGCGGCGAGCTGGTGGACCGGGAGATCGAGGCGGACGCGGCCCTGCTGACCGCGCTGAAGGGACTGTCCGGTCCGGACGACCCCGCGGTGGCCGACGTCGCCGACCGGGTGCGCCGCCACGTGAGCCGGGTCGCCGCGCTGGTGACGCCGCTGAGCGAGGTGGCCAGCGACGCGGACCTGATCCGGCTGGGCAACCGGTGGGAGATCGCCGAGGAGGCGGCGCCCACCCGGCCGCACCCGGGCACCCCGGCCACCCCGCCGTGGAACAAGATCGTCGAGCCGGCGGTGGGCGTGCTGGACAAGGTGCGCGACGTGGTCGCCGGGCGGCGGACCCGCCTGTCGGACCTGGAGCGACCCCGCGACCTCTGAACCGCTGGCTCATACAGCTATACCGATGCGGTCGGACCCTTCCGCCCACCCGTTGGGTGGTCCTACCGTCACCGTATGAATCTGGAGCTGCGACACCTGCGGGTGGTCTGCGCGATCGCGGAGACGGGGAGCGTGACCAAGGCGGCCTCGACGCTCGGCCTGGCCCAGCCGGCGCTGACCGCCCAGCTCCAGCGCATCGAACGGACCCTGGGCGGGCCGCTGTTCGAGCGGGACCGCCGGGGCGCCCGGCCCACCGCGCTGGGCGAGCTGGTGCTGGACCGGGCCCGGGTGCTGCTGCCGGCCATGAAGGGCCTCCAGGACGAGGCGGCCCGGCTGGCCGGGGCGGGCGACCCGCTGAGCCGCTACCGGTTCGGCGGGGTGAACAGCCCCATCCTGGGCCGGCTGGTGCACCGGCTCGCCGCCGAGCGCCCGGACGTGCAGATCACCACGTACGCGTCCTGGTCGGTGGACGAGCTGGCCCAGCTGGTGGCCGGCGGGCGGCTCGACTTCGCGCTCACCGGCGTGTGCGGCGACGCCACCCCGTCGGCGGAGTCCGGGCTGAGCTGGCGGGAGGTGGCCGTCGACCCGGTGTTCGTGCTGCTGCCGCAGACTCACCCGATGGCCGACCGGGACGAGGTGCGCCTCGTCGATCTGCGCCGCGAGCAGTGGGTGGCCGCGCCCGGGGACGGCTGCTTCGGCGACTGCTTCGCGGCCGCCTGCGCCCGGGCCGGCTTCACCCCGCGCAAGGTCTACGAGGCGGACGTGCGGGCCTGCCTGGACCTCGTGGACGCGGGCGAGGCGGTGGCGCTGTGCCAGGCGACCTTCCGACCGGTGGCGGGGCTGGTGACCCGCCGGCTGGCCGGGACACCGCTGCGCTGGCGGCTGGTGCTCGGCTTTCACCCCGACGCCCCGGCGGCCCGGGTCGCCGAGCCGGTGCTGGAGACGGCGGTGGCCGCGTACACCGACGCGCTGGCGAACCACCCGGACTACCTGGCCTGGCTGCTGTCCCACCCGGACTTCGGCGCGCAGCCGACCACCCCCGGCGGGGTGCGAACCGCCTGAGCGCGGGTATCTGGGCGGCATGACTGATCTGTACCCCGCCGCCGACCAGCGGGAGCTGCTGCGCCAGGCGGCCGCCGCGCACACCGCCGCCTCCGCCGACCTGGAGGCGTTCCTGCGCCGGTTGCCGGAGGTGCCCGAGCCGGGCGACATCACCGAGTACGCCAACCTGCTCAGCCGGGAGGAACGGGCCCGCGGCGACCGGCAGGACGCGGCCGACGCGGCCGGGCTGCAACTGCCCAGCATGGAATCGGAGTAGCAACGACGGCGGCGGCACCCGGGACAGGCTTCCCGGGTGCCGCCGCGACGCGCGGTCAGCGTTCGATCAGGACGTCGTGACCGAGGTCGAGCAGCGAGTGGCGCCACTCGTCGTCGGCGTTGCCCCGGCTCGGCTTCGCCGCGGTGAGCGCCCGGATCTGCTCGATGGCGTTCCGCATCACCTCGATGTCGTCCGGGGTGAGGTCCACCTTGCGCTTGGTGAGCACCTGGAGGATCCGCCGCCCCGGCTCGGGCAGGCCCAGGTCCGGGTCCGGGCCGAACGCCTCCTCCCCCGAGCCGCGGGTGAGCAGCCACCGCCGCAGCTGCTCGGAGGGGACGTTCACCTCGGCGTGGAAGTCGTCCCAGATCACCTCGACCTCGGGGTCGAGTCGCGCCTCGCGTACCATCACGCCTCCTCTCCCGACGGCGACCCGGACGGCGTCTGGTCGCCCTCGCCCTTGTCGGTGTCCTGCTTCAAGCCCTCCGGTGGCACCTTGACCCGGGCCGGGTTGGCCGTCGGGGGTGCGACGATGGGTTCGGTGCGCTCGGTGTCCTCCCGGGTCTCCTCGGGTTCGGTCATGTCCGCCCTCCGATCCGTCGGGGTTCGGGCGTCTTCCCTCATCGCGGATGGGACGTCGACGCGGCGGTGTAGCCGCGCTCGCCGGCGCCCACCTCGATGGCGAGCTGGCCGTCCCGCGCGTCGACGGTTACCTGCTGGCCGGGCGAGATCTGGTTCTCCAGCAGCATCCGGGAGAGCCGGTTGTCGACCTCGCGCTGGATCACCCGGCGCAGGGGCCGGGCGCCGAACTCGGGCTGGTAGCCGTGCTCGGCCAGCCAGTCCACCCCGGCGGTGGTGAACTCGACCTGGATGTCCTGAGCGTGCAGCCGGCGGCGGGTCTCCTCCAGCAGCAGCCCGGTGATCTCCCGCAGCTGCTCGGCCTCCAGCCGCTGGAAGATGATCACCTCGTCGATCCGGTTGATGAACTCGGGCCGGAAGTTCTCCTGCAGGCGGCGCATCAGCCGCTCGCGCAGCTCGCTGGTCTGCTGCTCGCCGGGCTCGCCGGCCCCGAAGCCGACGGTGCGCTGGGTGCCGGTGATCAGCTCCGACCCGAGGTTGCTCGTCATGATCAGGACGGTGTTCTTGAAGTTCACGGTCCGCCCCTGGCTGTCGGTGAGCCGGCCGTCGTCGAGCACCTGGAGCAGGATGTTGAACACGTCCGGGTGGGCCTTCTCGATCTCGTCGAGCAGCACCACCGCGTACGGGCGGCGGCGCACCGCCTCGGTGAGCTGGCCGGCCTCCTCGTAGCCGACGTACCCGGGGGGCGCGCCGACCAGCCGGCTGACGGTGTGCCGCTCCTGGAACTCGCTCATGTCCACCCGGACCATCCGGTCGGCCTCGCCGAACAGCGCCTCGGCGAGCGCCCGGGCCAGCTCGGTCTTGCCGACGCCGGTGGGGCCGAGGAAGAGGAAACTGCCCATCGGGCGGTTCGGGTCGGCCAGCCCGGTACGCGAGCGGCGGACCGCCTCGGCCACCGCACTGACCGCCTCGTCCTGGCCGACCACCTTCTCGTGCAGGTGCCCCTCCAGGCGCAGCAGCCGGTCCCGTTCCTCCTCGGTGAGCTGGTTGACCGGGATGCCGGTGGCCCGGGAGACGACCTCGGCGATCTCCTTCGGCCCGACCTCGGGCACGTGGCTGGGGCCCTCGTCGCCGCGGGCGCGCCGGAGCTGGTCCTCCAGCTCGGCGGTGCGGTCACGCAGCTGGGTGGCCCGCTCGTACTGCTCGTCGGAGACGGCCTGCTCCTTGTCCCGGCGTACCTCCTCGAGTTGCTGCTCCAGGTCGCGCACGTCGGCGGCGGGGGTGCGGGTGCGCAGGCGCACCCGGGCGCCGGCCTGGTCGATCAGGTCGATCGCCTTGTCCGGCAGGTACCGGTCGGTGATGTACCGGTCGGAGAGCTCGGCGGCGGCGACCAGCGCCTCGTCGGTGAAGCGGACCTGGTGGTGCGCCTCGTAGCGGTCGCGCAGGCCGCGCAGGATGGCCACGGTGTCCTCGACGGTGGGCTCGGGCACCAGCACCGGCTGGAACCGGCGGGCCAGGGCGGCGTCCTTCTCGATGCTGCGCCGGTACTCGTCCAGCGTGGTCGCGCCGATCACCCGCAGCTCGCCGCGGGCCAGGGCCGGCTTGAGCATGTTGGACGCGTCCATGCCGCCCTCGCTGCCGGCGCCGCCCGCGCCGACCAGGGTGTGGATCTCGTCCAGGAAGACGATCAGCTCCTCGCGGTGGGCGCGGATCTCGTCGATCACCTTCTTGAGCCGCTCCTCGAAGTCGCCCCGGTAGCGGGTGCCGGCGACCAGGCCGGCCAGGTCGAGCTGGATGACCCGCTTGCCGATGAGCGTCTGCGGGACGTCGCCGTCGCAGATCCGCTCGGCGAGGCCCTCCACGATGGCGGTCTTGCCGACGCCGGCCTCGCCGATCAGCACCGGGTTGTTCTTGGTACGCCGGGACAGGATCTCCACGGCCTGCTCGATCTCGTCGGCCCGGCCGATCACCGGGTCGATCTGGTCCATCCGGGCCAGGTCGGTGAGGTCCTGGCCGTACTGGTCGAGGGTGGGGGTGCCGCGGTCCGGCTTCGGGCCGGTCGACGGGCCGCGCTCGGCACTGGCCGCCTGGAGCGACTCGGGCTGGATCCGCCCGGCGGCGAGCATCCGGCCGGCCGGCGACTCCGGGTTGAGCGGCAGGGCCATGAGGATGTGCTCGGGGCCGATGTAGTTGGCCCCCATGGCCCGGGAGAGCTGGTGTGCGTCGAGCAGCGCCCGCTTGGCCGCCGGGGTGAGCGACAGGTTCGGCGGCACCTCGCCCCGGGGCGCACCCTCGCCGCGCCCGCCCAGCGCGTTGACCAGCGCGTCCGGGTCGGCGCCGGCCCGGCGGACCAGGTCGCGGAGCGGCTCGCGCTGCAACGCCGCCCACAACAGGTGGTCGGTGTCCAGGTCGTTGCTGTGCTTCTGCGCCGCGCGGCGGGCCGCGTCGGCCAGCATCTCCCGCGCGTCGGCGGTCATCAGCCGGGTGATGTCGACCCGGTGCGCCGGCCGGCGTCCTGCCTCGCCGCGCCCGAAGTAGCGGGCCAGGAACTCGTCCCACGGGTCGTTGCCGAAGTCACCGGGTCCCATAATCTCTGTCCTCCGCAGTCGGTCGGCACGGCCGCCGGGGCGCGACAAGGCGCGGCACGGTCGGCGGTGGCTACCCGGCGGTCGGCGCGACAAACGCGGACGGGTGGCACGCTTGGGAGCATGGAGACCAGGCCGCTGCTGATCGTTGACGGCGCGAACGTGGTCGGCTCGCGGCCGGACGGCTGGTGGCGGGACCGGGCCGGGGCGGCCGCCCGGCTGCGTGACGCGCTGGTGCCCATTGCCGAGGCGGGGGTGCCGCCGGAGCTGCCGCCGCCGGTTGAGGTGGTGCTGGTGGTGGAGGGCGCGGCCCGGGACGTCCCGGCGGTGCCCGGCGTCGCCGTGGTGTCCGCGCCCGGCTCCGGCGACGACACCATGGTCGAGCTGGTCGCGGCGGCGCCGGCGCGCCGCCGGGTGGTGGTCACCGCCGACCGGGAACTGCGGGCCCGGGTGGGCGCGCTCGGGGCCGAGGTGCACGGCCCGCGCTGGCTGCCCCACTGACCGCTCTCCGGGACGCCGGCGTCCCACGTACGGGACGCGAGGGTCCGGCCGCAGGACCCGCGAGTCCCGCCGCGGAGCGCTTTTGCGCACGTCAGGGCGGCAATCGGACAGCCGGGCAGGAACGCCGCGAGGGTGGAGTTTCTCCCACCCGTCGGGATGGGTTGTAATGGAGATCTCCCCCGCCCCCAGGAGGTCCCCCGTGGCGAGCGTCGCCGAGCTGAAGGCAGCGATCGATGTCGCTCTCCAGCAGATAGGAGACGGGCAGACAGCGGTGCAGGCGGCCGGTGAGAAGCTGGCCGAGGCGCAGCAGACCCTGGCCGGCGCGCTGGAGGGCAGCGGCCACCAGACCGTCGAGGCGGCCCAGGCCTCGCTGACCCAGGCCAGCCAGGAGCTGGAGGAGTGTCTCGCCGCCACGCTGGTGGCGGTCGAGCAGGCGCAGCTCTACGTCGCCACCCTCTGAGGACCGGTCGTGTCCATCGTCGAGGACATCGGCGCGCAGGTCCGCGCCGCCGCCGAGGAGCTGCCGCTGGCCCAGCTCGCCGCCGCGCTGGAGAAGTTCGGCCAGGCCACCGAGCGGCTGCGCTGGGTGCGCCAGGAGTCGGCCAACCCCATGGGGGTGCCGGAACTCTCCGCCGCGACCGAGCACGCCGAGACCGCCGGGTACGCGCTGCGGGTGGCTCAGGAGCAGCTGTCGGCGTACCTGGCCGCGATCGGGCTGGCCGCCGACGGGGCGCCCGCGCCGACGGCCGGGGACCGCCGGCCCAGGCACGACGCGCCCCACGGCGAGGCGGCGCCCCCGCCGCCCGACGCCGCGCCGGACCGGGACGAGCAGCCGGCGGTGCGGCGCTGGTGGGCGGTGCGGGTGGCGGAGCTGACCGGCGGCCGGGAGGGCGCGCCGGACGAGCCGGACGAACGGGTCGAGAACTCCCGCGAGCTGCTGCGCCGGGTGGTGACCGGGGTCCGCGCCGGCGACCGGGACCGGCTGCACCGCGAGCTGCGCCGGGCGCACGCCGACGTCGGGCTGGGGCTGGCCGCCATCGCGCCGCCGATGCTGCGCGGCCTGGCCGGCGAACTGCTCGGCCACCCGCCGCGGGCCGACGACCTGGGCCGGCTGCGCCGGGAGCTGGACGGCCGCGTCCGCGACCTGCTGCCCGGGCTGCCCCCGCCCGTGCTGGACACCCTGCTCACCCGGGTCTGCCGCATGCCCCCGCCCCGCCGCGGCGACGACCAGGAGCAACCGCACGCCGCCGACCCGGCGGTCACCGCCGGGGTGGTCACCGGCGTGCTGCTCGACCGGCTCGGGCGCGACCTGCCGAAGGACACCGACGACCGGGAGCCGTCCCGTGGCTGACGTCCGCGCGCAACTGGTGACGCGGGTCCGGGGGTTGCTCTCCGAGGCCCTGGGCGCCACCCGGAACCGGCTCGCCGCCGCCGACGCCGACCTGGCCGCAGGCCGGGACCGGCTGGCCCGGGTGCGACGCGCCGCCGCCGCCGTCCCTGACCGGGTGGGCGCGGCGCGGGACCGCCGGCTCGCCGAGATCGACGCCCGGCACGCCGCCCGGATCGCCGAGCTGGCCCGGCGGGCCGCCGCCGCGGCCGGGCGGGAGGCCCCGGGAGCGGCGTCCGCGCCGTGGGACCGCTGGCAGGCCACGCCGGCCGGCCGGGTCGAGCCACCCGGCGCGGTCCGGATCGGCACGGTACGAATCCCCGGCGCCGAGCCGGTGCCGGCGCTGGTCCCGCTGCTCGACGCCGGCCACGTGCACCTCGCCGGCAGCGACCGCGAGGGCGTCGCCGCGGTGGTGCCCGCGCTGCTGCTGCGGTCGGTCGGCCGGGCCGACCCGGGCGCGGTCCGGCTCTTCGGGTACGACCCGGAGCACCTGGGCGGCGGGTTGGCCGGGTTCGCCCCGCTCGGCACCGCCGGGCTGCTCACCTTCGTCGGCCCCGGTGGCCTGGGCCGGCTGCTCGACGACCTGGTGGAGCAGATCCGGCGGATCAACGAGACCGTGCTGGCCGGCGAGCACGCGTCGCTGCGCGAACTGGCCGCCGCGACCGGCCGCCGCCCGGAGCCGTGGCGGGTGGCGGTGCTGCTCGGCGGCGACGAGCTGTCCCGGCACGAGCGCGGCCAGCTGGACCGGGTGGTGCGCACCGGGGCGGCCTGCGGCGTGCACCTGGTGGTCCGCGGCGTCGACCTGCCCGACGGCCCGACCGTCACCCGCGTGGTGGTGGACCCGGACGACGCCCGGATCGGCGGCCTGCCGGTGGTGCTCGACGCCCCGCCACCGGCCGGGCTGGTCACCGAGACCTGCCGGGAGGTGGCCTCCCGGGTCAACGCCGGCCCGCCGCCGGCGCCCTTCACCGACCTGCTCCCCCCGGCCGGCGACTACTGGCGGGAGGACTCGGCGCACGGGCTGACCGCGCCGATCGGCGAGGGCCCGCACGGGCGGCCCGTGCTGCTCACCCTCGGCGACTACCCGCCGCACGCGCTGATCGGTGGCCCGTCCGGCACCGGCAAGACCAACCTGATCTTCGCCTGGATCGGCGCGCTCGCCGCCCGCTACTCCCCCGCCGAACTGGAGTTCTACCTGCTCGACTTCAAGGAGGGGGTGTCCTTCGCCCGGTTCGCCCAGGGCCGGCGGGACCCGAGCTGGTTGCCGCACATGCGGCTGGTCGGGATCAACGTGAACACCGACCGGGAGTTCGGACTGGCGCTGCTGCGGTTCCTCGCCGAGGAGCTGCGCCGCCGGGCCGACGCGGCGAAGAAGCACGAGGTCACCAAGCTGGCCGAGCTGCGCGCGGTGGACCCGACCGGGCACTGGCCGCGGATCGTGGCGGTGGTCGACGAGTTCCAGGCGCTGCTCGCCGGCCGGGACGTGGTCGCCCGGGAGGCCGCCGACCTGCTGGAGGACCTGGCCCGGCGGGGCCGGTCGCAGGGCATCCACCTGGTGCTCGCCTCCCAGGACGTGCGCGGCATCGAGGCGCTGTGGGGGCGGCCCGCCCTGGTCGCCCAGTTCACCCTGCGCATCGCGCTGCCCAAGGCGCTGCGCATCCTGGCCGAGCGCAACGACGCGGCGCAGTCGCTGCCCCGGCACCACGCCGTGGTCAACGCCGAGTCCGGCCTGGCCGAGGGGAACGAGGTGGCCCGCATCCCGTCGGCCGGCGACTGGGAGACGTGGAGCGAACTCCAGCACCGGCTGTGGCGGATGCGCCCCCAGGACGCCGCCCCGGCCCGGCTCTTCGACGGCGACGCGATCCCGCGGCTGGCCGAGGCGCCCGACTTCCGCGCGCTGACCGCCCCCGAACAGGGCGTGCCACGCAGCCCGGTGGCGCTGCTCGGCGAGATCATCGACGTGCAGGCCCGCTCGGCGGCGCTGCGGCTGCCCCGCGCCCCCGGACGGAACCTGGCCGTGCTCGGCACCCGGGTCGACGAGGCGTGCGCGGTGCTCGACGCCGCCGCCCGCTCCCTCGCCCGGCAGTACCGGCCCGGCACCGCCCGGTTCTCCATCGCCTGCCTGGACCCGGACGCCGACCCGGCCGCCCGCGCCCTCTACGAGGACCTGGCCGACGACGCCGCCTGGTACGACGAGGAGACGGTGCCGGAGCTGATGGCCGAGGTGGGCGACGCGCTGGGCACCCCGGGCACCCCGCAGACCCCGCACTTCCTGCTGCTCTACGCGGTCGACGCGGCGGCCGGGCAGCTCGCCGGGAAGGCCGGCCAGCGAACCGGCCTGGAGCAGCTGCGCCGGATCCTGCACGACGGGCCGGAGCGGCGTACCCACGTGCTGGCCTGGTGGCGCGGGGTGGCCCGGATGCGGGTGGACCTGGGCGGGCCGGCGGCGCGCACCGACCAGATCGGCGCCTGGGTGGCGCTCGACGTGCAGGGCGCCGAGCTGGGCTCCTCGCTCTATCCGGGCACCGGCGGGCCGGACTGGTACCCCCGCCCGTGGCGAGGCCTCTACTTCGACCGGGCGGTGCACCGCACCGGACAAACGATCATCCCTTATGGTCCCTCCCGATGAACGAACCGGTCTCCAGTGAGACGTACGCCGCGCAGGTCCGCCGGCTGGCCGAGCTGACCGCCCGGGTGGCCGCCCAGCGCGCCGAGGCGCACACCTGGTACGAGCAGCAGGTGGCCGCCGCCGACCGGGCGGTGGCCGAGGCCGCCGGGCAGGTGCGGCAGGCCGAGGCGGAGGTGGCCGAGGCGCAGCGGATGGTGGAGCGGGTGGACGCCGAGGCGGCCCACCTGTGGGGGCAGCTCCGGGCCCGGATCGGGGCCGGCGGCCGGCGGCTGGGCGATCCGCCCGGGCCGGCCCGGGACGCCACGGGCGATCCGGTGCCGCTGCTGCGCGGCGTGCGGGAGCTGCTGGAGCGGACCCGCCAGCCGGGCGAGCTGCCCAGCTCGGCGAACCCGCTGCTGGTCGGCTGCGGGATCGGCGGCGCGCTGGTGGCGTACGCCCTGGGCGAGGGCGCACGGGCGCTGGGCGCCGGCTCCGGCGGTGACCTGGCGGTCGGCATGCCGGTGCTGGCGCTCGTGGTGACGCTGCTCGGGCCGCTGGTCGGGCTGGCGCCGGCCCGGCTGCTCGCCGACCGCCGCCACGCCGTGCTGACCCCGCGCCCGATCCTCCTGGTCGCCGCCGCCGGCCTGGCCACGACCGCCCTCCTGCTGACCCTCACCTACACCCGCTGACCCGCGCCCCGGCCCTCGCGCCGAGGACCCGGGCGGTCGATCATGAAGTTGGCGGCGCGACACGCCGTCGGCGGCACCGCCAACTTCATGATCACCGGAGCCGGCGGGCGGCGCGCGGCCGGTGGCGCGCGGGGCGGTGGTCAGGCGGGGGTCAGGACGGCTTCCTTGAGGAGGCGGCGGGCCAGGACCAGGCGGTCGGCGTCGTCGTCGAGGCCGGGCAGGTCGCCGACCCGGGTGACCTCGCCGGCGAGCAGCGCGCGCAGCGCCGGCTCGCAGGTGCCGGGCAGCGTGACGGTGCGGTCGAACAGGCGCAGCGCCACCTTGCCGTCCCCGGCCGGGGTGAGCTGCCAGCGCAGCCCGGCCCGGGGCGCGACCCGGCTGTCCGCGTCGAGGAGGGCGCCCAGGCCGGTCTCGAAGGTCCTGTCGGGTGCGGCGGCGTAGGTTGCCGCCGCTGGTGTTTCGAGG
>NZ_JBEXLR010000024.1:0-64507 GCF_040610095.1 Micromonospora sp. NPDC004540 | reverse complement strand
AGGCGTTCGGCCGGGCCCGGGCCCTCGGTCGCCGGCCCGCGTTCCTGCTGTGCAACCCGCACAACCCGACCGGCGTGGTGCACCGCCGCCGCTCCGGGCGGTCAGGCTTGATCCCTCCGCGGGCGGGCTCCCCCGAAACCCTGACCACCACGGCCGCCGCCCGCCCGTCGCCCTCCGGGCCCGCCTCCGCCGGGTCGCTGGCCGCCGCGCGAGTTCCGCTGGCCGAGCGGGTACGCCTCGTCGCGGTCGAGAAGGCACCCCGGCCGGAGGGCCTGCCGGCGGAGATCGAGTGGGTGGATGAAATCCCGCAGGGCGTCACGGGTCTGCTGGTGGGCACCGAGTGGCTGGACAACGTTCCGCTGGACCTCGCGGTGTTCACCCCAGAGGGCTGGCGGTACCTGCTGGTGGATCCGGCGACGGGCGAGGAGTCGACCGGTGATCCGGTAAGCGGCGAGGACGCCGACTGGCTGGACCGGTGGTGGTGTTCTGCCGTGAGCGACGCGACCGGGGCGACCACCGAGGGGTTCCGGGCGGCCCGGCCGGCGGAGGGATCAAGCCTGACCGCCCGGAGCCGGTCGGGCCGCCCGGAACCCCCCACCGGCGCGAGAGCCGAGATCGGCAGGACCCGCGACAAAGCCTGGGCCGAGGCGATCAAGCGGCTCGATCGGGGGCTCGCCCTGTGCGTGGACTACGGGCACCTGCGGGCGGAACGGCCGGTCGGCGGGACGTTGACCGGGTATCGGGGTGGGCGGCAGGTGGCGCCGGTGCCGGACGGGTCGTGCGACGTGACGGCGCATGTGGCCATGGACTCGGTCGCCTCCGCCGGTGAGCGGGTCGCGCGGTGTGCGTACACCCTGGTTTCGCAGCGGGACGGGCTGCGGGCGCTCGGGGCCGACGGTGGGCGACCGCCGCTGAGCCTGGCCTCCCGGGACCCGGCCGGCTACCTGCGGGCCCTGGCCGCCGCGTCGGCGGTGGCCGAGCTGACCGACCCGGCCGGCCTCGGCGGGCACTGGTGGCTGCTGCAACCGGTCGGCGTCGCCCTCGATCCGCTCATGGCACGATGACGGACATGACCACCGACGCCGGCGACCTCCGCGAACTGACCGTCGGCACCGGGGCCGGCGGGGAGCAGCTCGGCACCGACATGGTGCTCAACATCGGGCCGCAGCACCCGTCGACGCACGGCGTGCTCCGGCTGAAGCTGGTGCTCGACGGCGAGCGGGTGGTCTCCGCCGAGCCGATCGTCGGCTACATGCACCGGGGCGCGGAGAAGCTCTTCGAGGTCCGCGACTACCGGCAGATCATCGTGCTGGCCAACCGGCACGACTGGCTCTCCGCCTTCTCCAACGAGCTGGGCGTGGTGCTCGCCGTGGAACGGCTCATGGGCATGGAGGTGCCGGAGCGCGCGGTCTGGCTGCGGATGGCGCTCGCCGAGCTGAACCGGGTGCTCAACCACCTGATGTTCCTCGGCTCCTACCCGCTGGAGATCGGCGCGATCACGCCGATGTTCTACGCGTTCCGCGAGCGGGAGACCATCCAGGCCGTGATGGAGGAGGTCTCCGGCGGCCGGATCCACTACATGTTCAACCGGGTCGGCGGGCTCAAGGAGGAGGTGCCGGCCGGCTGGACCTCCCGGGCCCGGGCGGCGATCGGCGAGGTCCGCCGCCGGATGCCCGACCTCGACAACCTGATCCGGCGCAACGAGATCTTCCTGGCCCGCACCGTCGGGGTGGGCGTGCTGTCCGCCGCCGACGCCGCCGCGTTCGGCGCCTCCGGGCCGGTCGCCCGCGCCTCCGGGCTGGACCTGGACCTGCGCCGGGACGAGCCCTACCTGGCGTACGACCAACTCGACGTGCCGGTGGTCACCAGGACCGCCGGGGACTGCCACGCCCGCTTCGAGGTGCTGCTCGACCAGGTGTACGCCTCGCTCGACCTCGCCGAACAGTGCCTGGACCGGGTGGACCGGCTCACCGGTCCGGTGAACACCCGGCTGCCCAAGGTGGTCAAGGCGCCCGAGGGGCACACCTACGCCTGGACCGAGAACCCGCTCGGCATCAACGGCTACTACCTGGTGTCCCGGGGCGAGAAAACCCCGTGGCGGCTCAAGCTGCGCACCGCCTCGTACGCCAACGTGCAGGCGCTGGCGACCCTGCTCCCGGGCTGCCTCGTGCCGGACCTGATCGCCATCCTCGGCTCGATGTTCTTCGTGGTCGGCGACATCGACAAGTAGCGGCCGGCCCCGGTCAGCGCCAGCGGTCGGTGCCACCGGCCCGGGGGGCGTCGTCGCGCGGCGGGTAGCCGTAGCGGGCCGGCTCGGGCTCGACCTGACGCCACTCCGGCTGGCCGCTGCGCTGCCTGGGGGGCCGCCACTCGTCGGGCACCGGCACCCCGCCGGCCGGGAGCGCCGGCCGGCTCTCCTCCGCCCAGCCGCCGCCCGCCTCGCCGGGAACGGCGCGGCCGCGCACGGATGCCCAGCGGTCCTCGACCCGGTACTCGGTGCCACCGCCGTCGGCGTGCACCGCGGACCGGCGCTCCCCGACCCGGATCTCCCGGCCGTGCTCGTCGTCGCGCACCGCCGCCCACCGGTTGCCGCTGCGCAGCTCGGACCAGTAGTCGCCGTCCGGATCGTCGGCCCGGCCGGACTGCTCGGCCGGCGCCCAGCCACGGGCGTCCGTTCCGGCCCAGCCCTCGGCCGCCGGCTCGCCGTACCGGTCGCCGTGCCCGGCCCAGGTGCCCTGGCCGGTACGGGGCGACTCGTCGTGCGGCGTGGCCCAGCCCGCGTCCTCGCGGCCGCCGGGCCCCGACGGCCAGGACCGGTCGTCGGCCGGCCCGTCCTGGCCCGACCGCCAGGACCGGTCGTCGGCCTGGTCCGCCGACCAGCCGCGATCGTCGTCCTGCCGCGCCGACCAGCCCCGGTCCTCGCCGGACGTCCGGCCGACCCCCGCCCACGGGTGCTCGCCGCCGGGCGCGCCGGACCAGGCGGCGTCATCGCGGGAGCCGGCCGACCCGGACCAGCCCCGCTCACCCACCGGGCCGGACGACGAGCCGCCCGGCCGGGAGCCCTCGGCCGGACCGGACCAGCCGCCGCCGACCTGGGCGGACCGGGAGCGCTCGTCCCGACCGGGCCGGGCGCGGTCGTCGTCCGCCTCCCGGTACCCGGCGCGGGGGCGTTCCTCCGGCTCCGCGCCGCTCCACGAGCGCTCCTCCGGGGCGGGGGACCAGCGGCCCGCGTAGCCGCCGTACCGGGACCCGGCCGGGTCGGCGCCACCGTCCACGATGGTGTGCCGGGTGGTGACGTGCACGGTCTCGGTGTGATGCACCACCCCGACCTGCCGCGGCTCCGACCGGACCTCCGGCTCCGGGGCGCGCGGGGCGCCGTAGACCCCGGCCTGCGGGCGGTCGGCGCCGTAGCCCCCGGACTGCGGGCGGTCCGCGCCGTAGCCCCCGGACTGCGGGCGGTCGGTGCCGTGACCGGGGTGGTCGGCGCCGTGGTCGGTGCCGTACCGGGTGCCCGGCCGGCGGGCCGGCTCGTCCTCGTCCCGGGCGGCGGGCTGGGCCCGGCCCGGCTCGGTGCGGGCGCGCCCCTCGTCGTACGGCTCGGTGGCCGGCACCCGGGCACGGCCGCCGGCCGGCTCCTGGGCGGCGGACGTGGCGATGCCCGCGGCGGCGGCGATGCCGGCGGCCGCGGCGTCGAGCCGGCGGCGCATCGCGGTGATCGACTCCTGCGTCCGCTGGACCTGGTCGAGGGCCTGGTTGCCGCGCTGGGCGGCGGCCACGATCTCGCCCCGCAACTCGTGGCGGAGCTGCTCGAGTTCCTCCCGGAGCTCCTCGGCGCCGGCCGCGCCGCCGCCGCTCTCCGCGCGCAACGCGATGGAGAGGCCGATCAGCACCACGGCCAGGATCGCCAGCACGGCGCCGAACCGGAGCGGGCCGTTGCCGTCGGCGACCAGCAGGATGAGCGCCGCCAGGGGCGCGAGCCCCACTCCGATCCAGAACAGGACGGCCAGGAGCGCGGGACTGCGGTTTTCGGCGGGGGCGACCGAGGCGGGCATGGCTGAGCACCCTACCGAGAGTTGCCCCGGTAGGGAACGGGCCGAAAGCATCGATGTAAAGCCGGTGACCAGGGCTTCCCTCCCGGCCACGGCGGCACCGCCGTGCCGGCGGGCCGGGGCGGCCCGCCGGCGCGGCGGTGGTGGTCAGCTCGCGGC
Source organism: Micromonospora sp. NPDC004540 (assembly GCF_040610095.1). Lineage (NCBI taxonomy): Bacteria > Bacillati > Actinomycetota > Actinomycetes > Micromonosporales > Micromonosporaceae > Micromonospora > Micromonospora sp. NPDC004540. The sequence goes on along the minus strand of NZ_JBEXLR010000024.1, from coordinate 60,299 downwards.
GAGCGCGGCGTCGGAGGAGAACACCAGGCCGACGCTGGCCGCGCCGGTCTTCAGGGCGTTCTTGGTCTGCGGGCCGCCCGCGTCGAGCGAGCTGAACGAGCCGGCCTTGAAGTCGTAGACCTCGACGAGCCCGGCCTGGCACTTCGGCCGCTGCGGGCACTCCGGCGGGCCGGCCAGCACGGTCGCCGTGCCGGAGCACTTGGCCGCCAGGTCGGAGAGGGTGGCGACCTGGTACTTGTCGGCGAACGCCTTGGTGACGGCGAAGGCGTTCTGGTCCTGCGCCTGGGCGGGCTGGCCGAAGCTGATGCCGACCTTGTCACCGGCCGCCTTCAGCGCGCTGACCGTCTTGTCCAGCTCGGGCGAGGAGACCGGCTGGGCGTCCTTGCCGTTGGCCTTGGTGTTGAGGAACTCGGCCATGGTCGCCGCGTACTCGGGGACGACCTGGACCTGGCCCTTCTCCAGGGCCGGCTCGTAGAGCTCGCGGTTGCCGATGGTCTGCACCTTGACCTGGTAGCCGGCCGCGGTGAGCGTGATCTTGTAGAGCTCGGCGATGGTCTGGCTCTCGCTGAAGTTGCCGGCGCCGACCGTCACCTGGCCGCCCGGGCCCTTCTCGACGCCGTCGGTGACGCCGTTGGCGTCGGCGAACTCCTTCGCGGCGACCTGCGGGGTCTTCCGGTCGACGTCGACCGCCCGGTTCAGCTCGATCAGCTTGGGGGTGTCGAGCTTCGCGGAGACCTTGTCGAGCGCGGCGACGAGCTGCGGGGTGGCCGCCTTCGCGTTGATCGCGGGGATGACGTTGTCGGTGTTCTGGAGCTTCTTGTCGTCGGTGAGGACGACCAGCTTGTCGCCCGCCACCGGGGCGCAACCGGCCCCGGAGGCGCCCTTTTCGGGCGCGTCGGTGCCGGAGGAACCGGCGTCGCCGCAGCCGGCGAGGAGACCGGCCGTGAGGACGCCGAGCGCCCCGACGGCCAGGCTGGTACGTGCGCGCATCAGTGCCCGCCTTCCGTGTCCCGGCGCGACCCGTGCGGGCCGGCCGCGTGTCCGACGGGCGATCCGAACGGCCGCCCGCGAGTCCAGCCAATATCCTCCGGCTCGGACCGACAAACTCCGAGCGGGTTTCGTCACCCGATCGTCATCGGGCGATTCAGCCGCCCGCCGTGGCGGCGGCCGCGCGGCGGCTCGCCGCCCGCCGGACCCGGCGCAGCGGGCGCGGCGTGACCAGCCGCTCGACCAGCGCCAGCACCCCCTCGACGAGCAGCGCCAGCCCGGCCACCAGGACGCCGCCGGCGATGATCTGGCCGCCCCCGGCCGCGATGTCCAGGCCGAAACCGGCCCGGATGATCTGCCCGAGCCCGCCGCCGTTGACGAACGAGGCCAGCGCGGCAGTGGCCACCACCTGCACGGCGGCGGTGCGGAACCCGGCCGCCAGGTAGGGCACGGCGAGCGGCAGCTCCACCCGGCGCAGCACCTGCCCGCCGGACAGGCCCATCCCGCGCGCCGCGTCCCGAGCCTCCGGGTCGGCCTGCCGCACCCCGGTGTACGCGTTGGCCAGCAGCGGCGGCACCGCGAAGACCGCGAGCGCGACCACCACCGCCGCCCGGCCGAAGCCGAGGAAGGTCAGCGGCAGGATGGTCAGCAGGGCCAGGGTCGGGATGGCGAGAGTGACGTTGGACACCAGCAGCACCAGGCCGCCGCCCCGGCCGGTGTGCCCGAGCCAGAGCCCGATCGGCCAGGCCACCAGGCAGCCGAGCAGCACCGCCAGCGCTGACATGCTCAGGTGCTCGCCCAGCCGGTCGAGGATGCCGCCCGGGTTCGTCCAGTTGAGCGGGTCGTTCAGCCAGACGACCGCCTGCTGCACCGGGTTCACGAGCTTGGCCCGCGCAGCCAGGGGGTGAGCATCCGGCCGACCCCGGCCAGGATCAGGTCGAGCACCAGCGCCAGCAGCACGCAGAGCACCGTACCGGTCATGATCTGGGCCTTGTAGAAGTTGTTCTGGAAGCCGGCGAAGATGAGCTGGCCCAGGCCGCCCCGGCCGACCACCACCCCCACCGTGACCAGCGCCACCGTGGAGACAGTGGCGAGCCGCACACCGGTGAGGATGCCGGGCAGCGCCAGCGGCAGCTCGATCCGGAACAGCCGGCCCCAGCGGCCGTAGCCCATGCCCTCGGCGGCCTCCCGCACCTCGGGGGGCACCTGGTTCAGCCCGGCCAGCGCGTTGCGCACGATCACCAGCAGCGCGTAGAGCGCCACCACGGTGAGCACGGTGATCGCGCCGATGCCCAGGTAGGGCGCCAGGAAGGCGAACAGCGCCAGCGACGGGATCGTGTAGAGCACCCCGGTCAGCGCCAGGATCGGCGCGGCCAGCGAGCGGAACCAGTACGCGGCCACCGCGAGCGGCAGCGCCACCACGGCGGCGATCAGCACGGCCCGGGCGGTCAGCCAGGAGTGCTCGCGCAGCGCGGCCAGGATCGTGTCAGAGTTGTCCCGCACGTACTGCCAGGAGAACCACGGGTTACCCGGCGCGGCCCGGTAGCTCAGGTGGAGGGACACACGTGGACGTTACCCCGGGATCCGGCGCCGGACACGGCGCGGCGTCGATCACCCTGGAGCGCATCCGCAAGCGCTACCCGGACGGCACGGAGGCGGTGCGCGAGCTGAGCCTGGAGGTGAAGGCCGGCGAGCTGGTGGTGCTGATCGGCCCGTCCGGCTGCGGCAAGTCCACCGTGCTGCGCATGATCAACCGGCTGATCGAGCCCACCGACGGGCGGATCCTGCTCGGCGACGACGACGTCACCCGGGTCGACCCGGTGACGCTGCGCCGCCGCATCGGGTACGTGATCCAGAACGTCGGTCTCTTCCCGCACCAGACCGTCGCCGCCAACGTGGCCACCGTGCCGGGGCTGCTCGGCTGGTCCCGGGACCGGACCCGGGCCCGGGTGGACGAGCTGCTGGAACTGGTCGGGCTCGACCCGGGGCAGTTCGGCCGCCGCTACCCGCACGAACTCTCCGGCGGGCAGCGGCAGCGGGTCGGGGTGGCCCGCGCGCTCGCCGCCGACCCGGTGGTGCTGCTGATGGACGAGCCGTTCTCGGCCGTCGACCCGATCGTCCGGACCCGGCTCCAGGAGGAGTTCCTCCGGTTGCAGGCCGAGGTCCGCAAGACCATCGTGCTGGTCACCCACGACCTCGACGAGGCGGTCCGGCTGGGCGACCGGATCGCGGTGCTCTCCGAGGGCGGCCGGCTGGAGCAGTACGACACCCCCGGCGCCCTGCTCGGGTCGCCCGCCTCGCCGTTCGTCCGCGAGTTCGTCGGCGCCGACCGGGGCATCCGCCGGCTGGCGGTCACCCCGGTGACCCGCGAGGTGCTCGACCCGCTCCCAGCCGACGGCGGGGCCGGCCTGCCGACCGTGCCGCTGGGCAGTTCGGCGTACGAGGCGCTGGGTGGGCTGCTCACCTCGGGCGCCGAGCACGCGGTGGTCACCGAGGACGGCCGGCCGGTGGGGCTGCTCAGCCGGGCCCGCGTGCTGGGCCTCGGCGTGCTGGACTGAGCCTGCTCAGGCCCGGCCGCCGAGGCTGGCGAGGCCGACGATCCAGCCGGCGAAGAAGCCGTAGGTGACCCCGGTGCTGGCGGCCTGGAAGGCGGCGAAGAGCGAGCCGTGCGGCCCGAGCAGGGTGGCCAGCAGGGCGGTGCACCCGGCGGCCAGGGCGTACGCGCCCCAGCCGGAGAAGAACTGGCTGCCCGAGCTCTCCACCCGGGCCACCTGCGGCCCGGGCAGCAGGTAGAGCAGCGCGGCGGCCAGCACGACCAGCAGGATCGCCCGCAGGTTGGTGGCGAGCACGCCCTGCGACGGGTCGTCGGCGTGCAGCCGCCAGGCCGGCCAGGCGAGCAGCCGGAGGAACCAGCCGCCGGCACCGGTCGGGTCGGTGTGGTCCTGCACCCAGCCCACGTACATCGGGCTGCCGCACACCGCGACGAGCAGGAGCGCGGCGAGAGTGCCGGTGCCGGCGGCGGTACCGTACGCGGCGACGGTGCGGGGGCGGTTGGTGAGGGCCATGGAACGGTCAGTTCCCGGCCCACCGCGCCGGGCAAACCTGCGTACCCGCGCGACCGCCGAGGGTCGGCGGCGGGCCATCGGGGTCAGTGCTTCAGCAGGTAGTCGATGAAGGCGGCCCGCAGCAGCGGCGTGGACTCCTCCTCCTCGTAGCCGTGCCCGGTCATCTCCCGCCACAGGGCGTTGGCCTCGTCGATGATCGGCCCGATCGAGTTGGGGGCGCCGTCCAGGATCGCGGCCTCGTCCGCGTTGGGCATGTGCCGCAGCACCGACCAGAAGAACTCGACGTCGCGGCGCTCCCGGGCCAGGTGGAACGCCTGCTCGCGCAGTTCCTCGGTGGAGAGCTTGTCCAGCTCGTCGAAGGTACGGCCGCCGGGGGCAGGAGTCTCCGTCATGCCGCCGAGCCTAACCGGCGAGATCAGCTCCGGCCCGCCGGACGCGACGCCGGCGCCGGAGGGGCCCGGGTCAGCGGTCGCCGGCGTCCCAGCGGCGCGGCTCGCTCTCCCAGCGCGGCGACTCCCACGAGTCGACCGTGTCGGTGTCCCGGACCGGCAGCACCGACGGCCAGGCGTCGCCCGCGTCGGGCGGCGGGGTCAACGCCCAGCCGGTGCTGATCGTGCCGTCACCGGTCGGACCGGCCGGGACCGCACCCGGCGGGGCCGGTCGCGGCCGGCCGAACGTCTCGACCAGCCGGGTGACCAGCAGCCCGGCGCCGAGGGTGGCCCCGCCGACCGCCCACCGGCTGATCGTCCAGTCCTGCGCCACGGCCCAGGCCAGGAAGACCGCCACCGTGCAGACCGCCAGCAGGGTGCCGAAGATCCCGCCGCGCCGGCCGTACGCGCTGGTGCCGCCGAGCAGCACCGCGCCGATCGCCAGCACCGACCAGTCGAGCCCGGTGGCGGGCGCCACCGGGCCGTCCCCGTTCGCGGCGATCAGCACCCCGCCGAGCACGGCCAGCACCGTCGAGCCGACCAGCGCCAGCGCGGTCACCGTGGCGGCCACCGCACCCCGCCGCCGGGCCGGGTCGGCGACCGGCCGGAACCGCCCGACCAGCCGGCGGACCGGCTTGATCGCGCCGAAGAGGCCGCCGAGGACGGCGACGGCGGCGAAGCCGACGAAGAGGTAGAGGGCGGTGCGCCGGGGGTCGTAGTCGCCCTGCACCACGATCGGGGTGGTCCGCCGCTCGATGTACACGATCACGCCCGCCGCGCCGGCCAGGCTGGCCGCCCAGCCGGGCACGTGCAGCACCACCACGGCGAGCGCGAGCGCCAGGCCGCCGAGCGCCGCCACCACCAGCGCCGGGAGCAGTGCCTCCCGCACCCCGCGGTCGCCCTGCTCGGCGAAGTGCAGCGCGGCGGCCAGCGCGACCGGCCCGATGGCCAGGTTCACCGCGGCGGCCCGCAGGCTGAGCCCGGCGGCCAGGGTGAGCAGCCCGAGCCCGGCCACGTCGACCAGCAGCGTCTTCAACGCGCCGCCGCGCAGCGCGTCCGCGTCCTCGCGCCAGAGCAGCCAGGTCACCGCGGCCAGCCCGACCAGCAGCAGGAACTCCCAGACCACGTGCACGGCGATCCGGTCCCGGCCGGGCTCGCCGTGGGAGGGGTCGTCGAAAACGTTCTCCAAGACGGCCGTGGGCACGCCGGACGACGTCTCTCCCGGCGCATTCCGGCCCGCCTCGTCGTACCCCATGGCCCGCGCCTCCCACATGGCCGGCCGCGCGGCCCGACGCGCGGGCGGACCGGCGGCGGCCGTTGCTCTCCGGTCGCCAGGCACGGTACCTGCGGGGGAAGGTGCTGGGAACCCCCTGATCAGAGGCGGCCGCGCGGAGTCTCCCGGTCGCCGGGCTCGCGGTCCTCGTCGTCCTCCTGCTCGGGCACCCGGCAGGACCGCTCCAGCCAGAGCGCCGCCGCGACCAGGGCGAGCGAGGCGACCACGCCGCCCAGGCCGGCCGGGCGGTCGCTCACGGCGGCGTTGGTCTGCTCGACGAAGAGCCAGCCGGTCAGGCCGGCGTAGAAGCCGGCGAAGATGGCCCCGGCCAGGGCGGACGCCTTGGCCAGCACCACGAACCGGGCGACCAGCAGCGGGTTCACCGGGTCCCGGCCGGGGCGGCGCTCGATCCGGCCGCGGGTGTTGACCGCCGCGTACGCCTCCAGCACGGCCAGGCCGCCCAGCGTGACCACCGGCAGCCAGGGCAGGTCGGGCGCCATCTCGTAGTAGAAGGTGCTGATCAGCAGCCAGGCCAGCGCGGCGGCGGCCAGGGCGGCCACCACCAGCGTGGAGATCCGGGTCGGACCCATCCGGAAACGGTCGGGGTCGCGCGGGGACTGCGCCTGGCTCATGCCGTCCGGCTCCACAGGGTCATGTGTCCGACTCTAACGCCAGATCGGGGCGCGGACTGAGTTCCAGCGCGTCGGAGGCGAGTGGCTCGGCGTTGAGCAGGTCGGTCAGCCAGCCGTGGCCGGGCAGCCGGCCGTGCGGCTCGATGTCGATCCACGGCCGCAGCACGAAGGCGCGCAGGTGGGCCCGGGGGTGCGGCAGGGTCAGCTCCGGATCCGCGCTGAGCACCGGCTCCCCGGCCGCGTCCCAGACCGCGATCACGTCCACGTCCAGGGTGCGCGGCCCGTACCGCCGCTCCGGGTCGCGGGTTCGCCCGGCCGCGGCCTCGGCGGCCCGGGCCCGCGCCAGCCAGTCGCGCGGGGCCGCCGCCGGGTCCCCGACCAGCACGGCCGCGTTGAGGTACGCGGGCTGCTCGGCGTCCCCCCACGGTGGAGTCTCGTAGACGCCGGAGACCACCAGCACGGTGTCGCCGAACGAGGCCACCGCGGCGCGCAGGTGGGCGAGGCGGTCGCCCAGGTTGCTGCCGATCGACAGCACGGCCCGGGTCATCGGGTACGCCGCATCGTCACGGCCACGTCCCGGAACGTGTGCGGGATCGGTGCCTCCGGCTTGTGCACGGTGACCGTCGCGGCGGCGACCAGCGGCTCGGCCAGGCAGACCGCGAGCAGCCGGTCGGCGAGCGTCTCGATCAGGTTGACCGGCTCGCCGGTGACCACGGCGACCAGCTTCTCGGCCAGTTCGCCGTAGTGCACGGTGTCGGTCACCTCGTCCGAGCGGGCGGCCGGGGCGAGGTCGAGTTCGAGCACCGCGTCGACCACGAACTCCTGCCCCTGGGCGCGTTCGAAGTCGTAGACGCCGTGCCGGCCGTGCGCGCGCAGGCCGGTCAGCTCGATCCGGTCGGTCATCTGAGCCGCCTTTCATTCGCGACTGCGGGACTCGCAAGCTCATTCCTCGCGCTCATCGGTCCCCCTCGTCTCCGGTCGCCCGGGTCAGGCGTGGGCGGCCGGTGGCCCGCCAGACGGCGAGCGCGTCGGCGGTGGCCCGGACGTCGTGCACGCGTACCCCCCAGGCGCCGGCCGCCACCGCGAGCACGCTGGTGGCGACGGTGGCCGCCTCCCGCTCGGCGGTGGGTCGGGGGTTGCCCGCCGGGTCGGCGAGCAGCCGGCCCAGGTAGGACTTGCGGCTCGACCCGAACAGCAGCGGGAAGCCGAGGTCGACCAGCTCGGGCAGGCGGGCGCTGAGCTCCCAGTTGTGCGCGGCGGTCTTCGCGAAGCCCAGCCCCGGGTCGACGATGATGCGGTCGGCGGCCACCCCGGCGGCCAGCGCCTCGTCGACCCGCCGGCCCAGCTCGGCGCGCACGTCGGCGACCACGTCGGTGTAGCGGGCCAGGTCCCGCATCTCGCGCGAGTGACCCCGCCAGTGCATGAGCACCCAGGGGCAGCCGGCGTCCCGGACCACCCGGGCCATGTCCGGGTCGGCAAGGCCGCCGGAGACGTCGTTGACCACGTCCGCGCCGGCGGCGAGGACCGCCTCGGCCACCCGGGCCCGGCTGGTGTCGATGCTGACCGGGATGCCGGCGGCGCTCAGCTCGCGGATCACCGGCAGCACCCGGGCGATCTCGGTCTCCGCGTCGACCCGGTCGGCGCCCGGCCGGGTGGACTCGCCGCCCACGTCGACCAGGTCCGCGCCGGCCGCCCGCAGTCGCACTCCGTGTGCGACGGCGGCGTCCAGGTCGGCGTATCTGCCGCCGTCGGAGAAGGAGTCGGGCGTGACGTTGAGGACGCCCATCACCACCGGGGTCTCCGCCCGTACCAGATCGGTCACGGACCCGACAGTACCGGTCGCCAGCAGGGCTTCCGGCGGCCCCGGCAAGCCCGGCCGACGACACCCCTGACGTGCGGATTGGAACAGGTGTACGATCGGTCGTCAGGTCCGTTCCGGGTCGAGTCTTCGCGGGTTGTCGCAAAGGTGACCGCGCCGTACGCTTTGGAATTGCCCAGCATCGAGATGGCGAAGCCTGGAGGGAGGGCCGAAGCGGGACGAATCCCCCCAGAGCTCACCACCCTCCGTGGTGGGTGACGAACCCAGCGTCGTCGACGCTGTGTGGAACGAGCACCATCCCGCCAGGCTTTGCCCACATGCACCACCGCGGCGCCGCCGGCCGCGACCTTGGGGAGGTTTTCCAGTGATCGCCATCGAGCTCATGGGGACGGCGTCCGCCGCCGTCGACCACGCGCTCCACACCCTGGCGTCGACTCCACTAGCCGAGCCGGCTCCCAAGGGCATCGACACCAGCGGTGTCGTCTCCTTCTTCGCCAGCAAGATCGCGCCGATCCTGCTCGCGGTGCTCGGCGTGATCTTCATCGGCCGGGCCAGCCGGGGCGAGATCTCCAAGGTGCTGACCAGTTCGGCCATCGCGATCATCGGGCTGGCCTTCATCGCCGGCGCCGCCACACTCTTCTTCGTCGGCGACTACCTGATCAAGCTGATCTTCGAATAGGCGCTGGGCGACGATGCGGCTGCGCACCGACGACGACATCTACCGGGCTCGCCTCGTCTACCTGGGGCCGCCCGGGTACACCCTTCCCGTCCACCTGCCGTACGCCCAGTACGGCCTGTTCATGCTGCTCGTACCCCTCTACATGTTCATCCACTGGTTGTTCACGCTCCAGGTCGAGCTCTTTCCCGCCTGGGAGATCTCGCTCGCCATCGTGACGACCTCGTTCATCTTCCGGTACGTCGACCCGGACCGGCCGGCGCGCATGGTCATCCGGACCGCGCTGACGGACTGGCGACGCACCCGGGAGCCGGCCGCCGAGCAGCGCGACCCGCGCCTCGTCGCGAGCCGGATCAGGATCCGGGAGGAACTGGCATGACCGGGCGTACGCCGACGGCGCAGACGAACGACGCGGGTGAGGCGGTCGCATGAGTCGCTCTTCCACGCCGGGTTCCCCGGCCGGACGTCCGGCCGGGCCCTACGGTAACCGTGCGCGATCGTTCGACTACCCACCGGACGAGGAGCTGGACGAGACCACCCTCGACCCGGCCCTGGTGACCAGCCCCCAGCACGGTCGCGTCGGCGTCTTCCAGCCGCCCCGGCCGCTCGCCCCGCGCGGCGAGCAGCGGGAGCCGGCGGTGGCCGACCGCGGCGACATCGACTCCCCCTTCCTCGACCTCTTCGGCGGCGCGCAGCCCCGGGTCCGCCGCCCGGCGAGCCCACCCGCCGGCCCGCCGGCCGTGGAGCCGGTGGTCGCGCCACCCCGTCGCGGCGTCGGGCGGGAGGCGCTGCCGATCCCGCACCAGCACAGCGCCCCGGCCGAGCCGGGCCTGCCAGCCGCGCCCGTCCTGCCGCCGCCGCCCGCCCTGCCCGCCGTGCCGGAGGCCGAGCCGCCGGCCGTCCGGCTCCAGGAGGGTGCGCCCGGCGTCCGCCCGGTGGGGCGGCCGCGCGAGGCGCCCGAGGCCGCCCGGCCGGCGGCGCCCGCCCTCCCCGAACCACCGGAGCAGCCCGCCCTCGGACCGGCACCGGCCACCCGGGTGCCGCATCAGGTCGGCGACCGGCTCCCGGCGCTGCGGTCCACCGTCGAGCCGGAGCCGACCGAGTCCGGGCCCCCGGTGGAGCGCCCCGGCCGCCGGGCCGGTCGGCGGCCGGCGGAGGAGGCCCGCCCGGACGGGCGCGAGGTGGCCGCCCCGGCCGCCCGCGAGGTGGCCCCACCCCGGCAGCGGTCCCCGGAGCGCAGCGGCAAGCCCACCAAGCCGGTCCGGGTCCGGGCCCCGAAGATCAAGTTCAGCGATCGGGACCCCTCGGTCGAGCTGGCCATCACCGAGATCGCCGGTCACCTCACCTTCACCCCCAACACGGTCACCGCCTGGTACTGGCTGCCCGAGGTGCGCTGGGCGTTCCGCCCCGACGCCGAGCGCGAGGCGCTGCTCTCCGCGATCTCCGAGCAGTACGCCGGCCTGGCCGGCTTCCGGCTGCACCTGCGCCGCACCACCCGGCCGTTCCCGGCCGACGAGTGGGCCCGCACCATCGACGCGCACACCGCCGCCCCGCTGCCCGACGTGCCCGGCACCACCGGCTGGGCCGACCACCTGGTCGCCGCACAGCGGCACCTCATGGCGGTCAACCACGCCGAGGGGCAGACCTACCTCGGCGTCACGTTCGCCCGCCGGTCGCTCGGCGACTCGCTCACCGAGCGGCTGCTGCGCGCCTTCGGCCGGGGCACCGCCGACGGCGAACGGCGCCGGCTGGGCCGCACCGTCGAGCAGTTCGACGAGGTGCTCGGCGCGTTCGGCATGCGCGGTCGCCGGGTCACCGCGCAGGAACTGGAGTGGCTGCTCTACCGCTCGGTGGCGCTCTGCATGGCGCCCCCCGGCGTGCTCTCCCCGGTCACCAACGGCCGGTGGGAACGCGGTGACCTGCTGGCCCTCACCGAGCAGGTCGAGCGCTACCGCACCCCCTACGGCTCGACGGTCAAGCTGGTCAACCGGATGACCGGCGAGGAGCGGCACGTGGCCGTGCTCGCGGTCGGCCGGATGGAACCGCTGGAGATCCCCGAGCGGCACGAGCCCTGGCTGCACTTCCACGAGCGGCTGCCGTGGCCGATGGAACTCTCCACCCGGGTCGACATCCTCGGCCCCGGCGACTCCTTCCGGAACCTCGAACACCGGCTCCGAATGATCCGCTCCCAGCAGCTCGACTACGCCGAGCACGGCATCGACGCCCCGCCCGAGCTGGAACGGCTGGCCAAGCGGGCGCTGGTGATCGGCGACGAGATGACCACCGGCCTGCCGGTGGACTCGGCCCGCGCGCACGGCTGGCACCGGATCGCGGTCGGCGGACGGACCCGCGAGGAGTGCCTCGAACGGGCCCGTCGGCTCATCCAGCTCTACCAACGCGAGCTGCGCATCTCGCTCCAGCACCCGAAGAACCAGGACTGGCTGGCCCGCGAGTTCATCCCCGGCGAGCCGATCGCCAACACCGGCTACGTCCGGCGGATGCCGGTCAACCTGCTGGCCGCCGCACTGCCCCAGGCCGCCTCCACGGTCGGCGACCGGCGCGGCGACCTCATCGGCCGGACCGCCGGCACCTGCCGCCGCCCCGTCTTCCTCGACCTGCACTTCCCCATGGAGGTACGCGAGCGCTCCGGCCTCGCGGTCTTCGTCGCCGAGCCCGGCGGTGGCAAGTCCACCCTGCTCGGCGCGCTCGGTTACCTGGCCGCCCGGCGCGGCGTGCAGGTGACCCTGCTCGACCCGTCCGGCCCGCTGGCCCGGCTCTGCGCCATGCCCGAGCTGGCGCCGTACTCGCGGGTGCTCAACCTGACCGGCTCGGAGCAGGGCACCCTGGCCCCGTACGCGCTGATCCCCACGCCGCTGCGCAGCGAGTTCGGCGCCGGGGCGGCCGGCGACCGCGAGTTCGAGATCGCGGTCTCCAACGCCCGCGCCGAGCGCCGGATGCTCGTGCAGGACATCTGCATGATGCTGGTGCCGCCGCAGGTGGCCCGGGAGGCGTCCACCGCGACCCTGTTCCGGCACGCCGTCCGCCAGGTGCCGGCCGAGGAGACCTCCACGCTCGACGACGTGGTCGCCTGCCTCCAGGGGCTCGACGACGACGCCGGCCGGGAGCTGGCCAACCTGCTCCTCGACACCGCCGAGATGCCGCTGGCCATGCTCTTCTTCGGCCGGCCGCCGGAGGGGCTGCTGGGCGCCGACGCGGCGCTCACCGTGATCACCATGGCCGGGCTCCGGCTGCCCGATCTCAAGATCGAGCGCGAGTACTGGTCGGCCGAGGAGGCGCTGGCCCTGCCGATGCTGCACACCGCGCACCGGCTGGCCGTCCGCCGCTGCTACGGCGGCTCGATGTCCTCCCGCAAGCTGGTCGGCCTCGACGAGGCGCACTTCATGGAGGGCTGGCGCTCCGGCCGGTCGTTCCTGGTCCGCCTCGCCCGCGACTCCCGCAAGTGGAACCTGGCCGCGCTGGTCGCCTCGCAGAACCCGAAGGACATCCTCGGCCTCGACGTGCAGAACCTGGTCTCCACCGTCTTCGTCGGCCGGATCGCCGAGGACACCGAGATCGCCTCCGAGGCGTTGCGGCTGCTCCGGGTGCCGGTCAACGACGGCTACGAGGCCACCCTCGCCTCGCTGTCCCAGGCCGACAGCGGCTCGTCCGCCCGGCTCGGCTTCCGTGAGTTCGTCATGCGCGACGTCGACGGGCGGGTGCAGAAGGTCCGGGTCGACGTGTCGTACGTCGACGGGCTGCTGGAGCACCTGGACACCACCCCCGCCGCGGTCGCCCAGGCCGCCGGGCAGCTGCCGACCGTCCTGGCTGATCTGGAGGCGTGACATGGCCCGGGCACGGATCGCGGCGCTCCTCCTCGCGCTCGGCGTACTGGCCGGGGCCACCATCGGCTGGCCGCTGGTCGGGGCGACACCCGCGTACGCCGCCGCGCCGGCCGCCCAGGCCCGGGCCGAGCTGTGCAGCACCAAGGAGTGGCAGACCGACTTCCGCGCCTGCGTGGCCAAGCTCAAGGCGGTCAGCGAGGACCAGGTCGAGTGCCGCAACGCGCCGGTGCCCGGCGCGCCGGACTCGGGCCTGGCCGGCTGGTTCGCCTCCCGCCCCGACTCCGCCAAGCAGCCCGGCCCCAAGGGCCTCTACAGCGACTACGGCTACGCCGGGTACAGCTACACGACGTACGACGTCGACGGCGGCTGCGCCTCCTCGGTGCTGCATCCGGACTACCGGTTCACCACAATGGTGGCGAACGGCGAGTTCATGTTCGCCAACGCGATTATCGGGGCGTCCAACGCGCTGCGCGAGCGCGCCTGGGACCCGCGGACGATGTGGCGCTGGGCGGACCCGCTGGTGGAGCAGGCCACCAAGGCCGTCTACCAGAAGGTGTTCAGCGTCTTCGGCATCATCACCATCTGCGTGGTCGGCCTCTACCTGCTCTGGCGGTCGCGCCAGTCGGACATGAGCAACGCCATGACCACGGCCGGCTGGGCGATCCTCGTGATGGTGGCGGTGACCGCCCTGGCCGCCTGGCCGGTCAAGTCGGCGAACATCGCCGACAACACCCTGATCACCACCCTGGGCGTGGTGCACGACGCCGTCGGCCCGGCATCCAAGGACACGCCGCCGGGCCAGTGCGACGACCCGAACCCGGCGGCGTGCAAGGACCACCGGCCCCCGGCCGTGCGCGCCAGCGATACCGCGACCGAGACGATGCTCTACCGGAACTGGCTGCGCGGTGTGCTCGGCTCGGCCGACAGCGAAACCGCCAAGAAGTACGGCCCGGCCCTCTACGACGCCAAGTCCCTCTCCTGGGAGGAGGCCGAGAAGCTCCGGCAGAACCCGGCGACGCGCGAGGCCACCATCAAGGCCAAGCAGCAGCAGTGGGCCCGGGTGGCCGAGCAGATCAAGTCGGAGGACCCGGAGGCGTACGAGTACCTCCAGGGCGTCCGGGACATGGACCGGATCGGCGCCGGCTTCATCGCGGTGCTGGCCTCCCTGCTTTTCGCCATGTTCGACCTGACCGCCTCGCTGCTGGTGCTGCTCGGCTTCCTGATCTTCCGCTGGGCGGTGATCGCCGCGCCGATCCTGGGCACGGTCGGGCTGATGCGCCCGGCCAGCGCCGGGCTTCGGCGGCTGGCGAACGCCGTCGTCGCCGCGGTGTTCAACATCGCCATCTTCGGCACCGGCGCGGCCATCTACCTGTTCGCGGTGGATCTCATCATGAACACCCCCACCCTGCCCGGCTGGCTCCAGGTGGTGCTGGTCTGGCTCTGCGGCGTGGTGGGCTGGCTGCTGCTCCGCCCCTACCGGCGGATCACGCAACTCGGCGGCAAGGACAGCAGCGAGGCGGTCAGCTCGGCTGGCTCCTGGCACCGGCGGTTCTTCCGGGACATGCGGGTCGCGGCCCGCCTCGACGTGGCCGAGCCGGGTGGCACCGCCGAGCCGGCCATGGGCCGACGGCGCGCCGTGACGGCCGACCAGCGCAGCCTCCGGCCGGAGGCCCGGCACGAGGACCCGGCGCACACCGTCACGGTGGTCGAACGGGAGCGGCCCGACGGGCGGGAGCAGCCCGAGGAGGCCCCGCCGGCCGAGCGGCGGTCGAGCCGCGCCGCCGCACCCCGGCCACGCCGCTCGCCGGCAAACTGGACCGGACCCGACGTGCCGCCCGAGGAAGCGCCCTCGTACGCCGTCTACCGGCCGGACTCGGCCGACCGCGCTCCGGCACCGAAGCCGGCGCCGCGGGTCCGCTCCGAGGCACGGTGAGACCGGTGCGGCGGGCGCTGGAATTCCTGGTCACTCGGGTACTGCGGTCCCGGCTCGGCGTCGCGCTGGCGATCGCCGTCCTGGTCTTCGGCGTGATCGGCGCGGCCCGGCTGGTCTCCGGCCCGGTCGACTCGACCACCGGCCTGAGCACCCGCCCGAGCCAGCCGATCAGCACGGTGGACCCGCACGCCGGTGACGACGGGGTGCTGTCGAGTCCGCCGGCGGCGGTCTCCCCGAAGACCCGACCGGGCGAGGCCACCCCGGAGCAGACGGCGAGCCGGTTCACCACCGCCTGGCTGACCGGCCCGGGCAGCAGCGGCGAGGCGTGGCTTTCGCGCCTGCGGCCGCTCTCCACGCCCGCGCTCATCGAGAAGATGACCGGCGCGGACCCGGAGACCGTGCCCGCCCACCGGATGACCGGCGCGGTGACCCTCCGGCCCCGGACGGAGTCCTTCGTGGAGGCGCTGGTGCCGCTCGACGACGGGCGGCTCCGGCTGGAACTGGTGGCTACGGACGGTTTGTGGCTGGTGGACGCGGTCGACTGGGAGCGGCAGTGAGCGCCGCGTCCGGCGTCGCCGCGCCGGTCCGCCGCAAGCTGCGGGTTGGCGTGCTGGTCACCGCGGTCACCACGGTGCTCACCCTGCTCTGCTGCGTCGGTGGCGCGGGCGCGTTCCTCCTCACCGAGCTCGGCGGCGACCAGAAGGACGGCGTGCTCGCTGGCCTGAACTGTGACCCGGCCTACCAGGTCGACCTCACCGGGGACATGCCACGCTTCACCGACTACGGCGACGACCAGCTTCGCAACGCCGCCGTCATCATCAAGGTCGGCCAGGACATGAAGGTGCCCGCCCGCGGCTGGGTGATCGCGCTGTCCACCGCGATGCAGGAGTCCGCGCTGCGCAACCTGGCCAACAGCACCGTGCCGGCCTCGCTGGCCCTGCCGCACGAGGGCGTCGGCGCAGACCACGACTCGCTGGGCCTGTTCCAGCAGCGGCCGGGGTGGGGCAGCGTCCAGCAGCGGATGACCCCGTCGTACGCGGCCCGGAAGTTCTACGAGAAGATGATCAAGGTGCGGAGCTGGCAGCAGCGGCCGCTGACCGTGGTGGCGCAGCGGGTGCAGGTCAGCGCCTTCCCGGACGCCTACGCCAAGCACGAGGACGTGGCCGGCCGGATCGTGGATGCGCTCGCCGGCGGGGCCGCCCGGACCGTCGAGATCGCCGGCAAGGCGGTCTGCGACGCCGCCGCCGGGACCCGGATCGCCGCCTCCGGCTGGACCGCGCCGCTGCCCGGCGGCGTGGTCTCCGGCTTCCGCACCACCGAGCGGCCCAGCCACAACGGGGTCGACCTCGCCGCCGACAAGGAGACCCCGATCCACGCCGCATCCGCCGGCCGGGTGCTGGTGGCCCGCTGCGATCCCGACCACTCCGGCCGGCGGGACTGCGACCGCGACGGCTGGCCCGACAAGGGCGGCTGCGGCTGGTTCGTGGACATCCTGCACGCCGGCGGCTACATCACCCGGTACTGCCACATGGTCCACCGACCGAAGGTCGTGCCGGGGCAGATGGTGGAGGCGGGCCAGCTGATCGGGCTCTCCGGGAGCAGCGGCAACTCCTCCGGCCCGCACCTGCACTTCGAGGTGCACGTGGACAGCGACCGGTCCAGCCGGGGTGCCGTCAACCCGGTGCCGTTCATGCGCGAGCGGGGCGCCCCGGTGGACGGGACCGCGTGAGGCGCACCGACAGATGAGCAACCCGCTGCCCGACCCCTTCGCGGACCGGCCCGACTGGGCACCGCTGCCACCCCGCCCGGTCGAGATCGTCCCGGCCACCGGCCGGATCGAGTTGCGCGGCCGCCGCGTGCTGGTCGGCCTGCCCGGCCTCGGTTGGCGTGGTGACCTGCGCGCCGACGAGCGGGTGGTGCAGGGCAGCCGGACCTACGTGCCGGTCATCCCGGAGCACGAGTGGTACCGCGCCGAGTCCGAGCAGGTGGAGGTCTTCGCGCCGCTGGTGCCGATGGAGCGCGTCTGGGTGGAGACCGTGGGTGAGCGGCGGTCGAGTGTTGGCCCGCCCGAGTCGGGCATCCGCCTGGTCTCGCTCGACGCCCCGACCCGGCGCCCGCCCACCCCGGTCTTCGAGGCCGACTCGGTCACCGGCCGGCGGGTGGTGCACGTGAGCGGCGCGACCGAGCACCGCGACCTGCGCGCGGTCACCGAGACCTACTCCGGCGCGGACGGGGACATCTGCGTGCGGGTGGCACCGGAGCTGGAGTGGTACCGCTGGGCCTGGCGCGGCCAGGCACCGACCACCATGGAGGTACCGGTGCACCTTCTCTGGCTGGAGTGAGCCAGGTCAGCTGACCTTGCTGCCGCCGCAGACACGCCAGCCGTCCCGCTCCACTACGCGGAACTGCCAGTCCTCGCGACGGCTACTGCGGATCTGCCCGTCCGCCGAGCCGGAGATGGTCAACGTGGTCGTCACCGACTCACCGTCGTCGCTCTTCGCCCTGTTGAGCGGTCCCCAGGAGACCCGAACCACGACATTGAAGTTGGCCTCGCGCTGCTCCACTTCTGCGCGGAGAGCGCGGACCGCGTCGAGATCGGTGCCGGACGTGCAGGCGAACTCCTGCGCCTTCGTGTCGTTGCGGTCCACCAGCAACGCCCGGAGGTAGTTGTCCACCACCACGTCGGGCGCGCTGCGGTCGGGGGCGGTGGCCCGGTCGTACAGCACGAAGCCGACGACACCGCCACCGGCACAGAGCAGCGCCAGCACCCCGGCGACCACGGCGAGAACGGTCCGCAGCCGCCGCTTCGGGCGTACCGGCGCCGGAGCGGGCGCGGGCGGCGCCAACTGCTCGGGCGGGGTCCGCTGCGCCGGTACGCGGGAGACCTGGGAACCGGCGGGGGGCTGCACTGATTCCACCTCCTGAGGCTATCGGCTGCGCGCCGCGTACCCAATGCCTCAGAACTGGCGGATCGTGGCGAACCGCCGGGGCCGCCCGGCGGGTGAGGCTGCTCACCGCCGGACCGGGCACCGCGCCGACCGACATCCCGGAGGACGGCCCCCGGCTGGGATACCGTCACAGCCGGGGAGGACATGTCGGCCTCGGGAAGAGAGGTGGACGGGTGGCGAGTCCGAAGGCGCGCGCCGGCCGGGCCGCCGCGCTGCACCGCAGGGCCGAGGCCACCGCGACCGCGGCGGCCGGGATCCTCGACGAGATCCGGCCCGCGCCCGCCGACCACCACCGGCAGTACGAGCTGGCCGAGCGGCTCCGGGCCGCGGCGACGCTCGCCGCGCCGGGTTGGGCCGGCGACCCGCTGGAGACGCTGGCCCCGACGACTCCACCCGGGGACGGCCCGCCCGCCTTCGTCCGGGTCGGCACCGCCGCGCCGCTGGACGACGCCCGGTTCCCAACGCTGGTGCCGCTGCTCGGCAGTGGACATCTGAGTGTCGACGCCGACGCGGGTGACCCGCGGGTGGCCGGGCTGCTCCGGGCGCTGGTGCTGCGGCTGTTCGCGGCCAGCCCGGCCGGCGCCCTGCTGGCCCGCGCGGTCGACGGCGGCCCGGACGCCACCTTCGCCGGTTACGCGGCGCTCGCCGACGCCGGCCTGCTGCCGCCGCCCGCCACCGACCTGGCCGGGCTCCGGGCGGTTCTGGCCGAGGCCGAGCAGTGGGTGGCCGCTGCCACCGCCCGCCAGCGCGGGCACGACCGCACGCTGCTGCTGGTGGTGGCCGCCCTGCCGGAGGGGGCCACACCGTCCGATCTCGACCGGCTCGCCGAGCTGGCCGCCCAGGGTCCCCGGGCCGGGCTGCACCTGGTGGTGGCCGGCTGGCCCGCCGAGGCACCACTGCCGCAGGCCACCCCGCTCGCGGTGCGCACCGCGTACGCGCTGGTGGGTGACCCGCCCGCCGCCGGGTTCAGCAGCCCCGGGGCCGAACCGCCGGGCGGGCTGAACTCCCCGGTCTTCCTCGACGAGGATCCGCCCGGGGAACTGGTCGCCGGGGTGTGCCGGCGGTTGGTGCGGCAGATCGAGGACGGCTCCCGCCTCGCCCTCGGCGACCTGCTGCCGCAGGGCGAGCTCTGGGCGGAGAGTTCGGTCGACGGGCTCACCACGACGGTCGGTGACGCCGCCGGCCGGCCGGTCAGCCTGGGCTTCACCGAGCTGACCCCGCACTGGCTGGTCAGCGGCCGCTCGCAGGCCGGGCGGTCGGCGTTCCTCACCGACGCGCTCTTCGGCCTGGCCGCCCGCTACGGCCCGGACGAGCTGGTCCTCTATCTGGCCGACCTGGCCGACGGCGAGTCCTTCGTGGAGTTCCTCCAGACCGAGCGCGACCGGTCCTGGGTGCCGCAGGTCCGGGCCGCCGGAATGGCCGCCGACCGCGAGTACGTGGCGGACCTGCTCGGCGAGTTGGAGGCCGAACTGCGCCGCCGGGAGGAGGCGGCCCGGCGGGCCGGCGGGCAGCGCTACGCCGAGCTGCGCCAGCACCAGTCGCTGCCCCGGATCGTCTGCGTGATCGACAACTTCCCGCTCCTGCTACGCGAGCGGGACCGGCTCGCCGCCGACCTGCTGGCCCGGCTGGACGGGCTGTCCCGCGCCGCCCGCTCGTACGGGATCCATCTGGTCCTGGCCGGCGAGGGCGACCTCGGCATCGGCGGCCCGCGCGACCCGCTGCTCGGCCAGTTCCCGGTCCGGGTGGCGCTGCCGGGCGGCGCCGCCGTGCTGGAGCCGACCAACGACGCGGCGGCCGGCCTGCCGGTGGGCAGCGCGGTGGTGAACACCGCCGGCGGGCTGGGCGGCCCGCGCGGCGCGACCCGGGGCCACGAGCGGATGATCCGGTTCCCCGACCCGCACGAGGATCCGGCGGTCCTCGCCGACCTGCGGCACCGGCTCTGGTCGGCCCGGCCCGAGGGGGCCACCCCGCCGGTGGTCTTCGCCGGGTTCGCCCGCCCGCTGCTCGCCAACGACCCGCGGCACCGGGCCGCGCTGGCCGGCCGGGCGCACGCGCCGGCCGCGCTGCTCGGTCGGGCGGTGGACGTCCGGCGCTCCACGGTGGCCGTACCGCTCGGTCCGGCCGCCGGTCGGAACCTGGCCGTGCTGGGCCGGGACGAGGAGGCCGAGCGGCTGCTGGTCACGGCCGTCCGCAGCGCGGCGGCGGCGCATCCCGGCGCGGGGCGGTTCCTGCTGGCGCCGCTGGCCAACGGGTCGGCCGAGCCGGCCGGCGTGCTCGCCGCCGAGCTGGCCGGGCGGCACCGGGTGGAGATCGTCGACGTGACCGGGCTGCGGGCGGCGATGGTGGCGGACGAGCCGGGCTATCTCGTGGTGTTCGGGTTGGACGTGCCGGACGCGACCGAGCTGCCGCCCGACCTGTTGCGCGCGCTGCTGCTGGAGGGGCCGCCCGCCGGCCGGCACCTGCTCGGCTGGTGGCGCACGGTGGCGCCGCTGGCCGGGCTGCTCGGCCCGGAGGGCGAGGTGGACAAGCTCACCGCCGTGGTGGTCACCGACGTGCCCGGCGGCCGGCTGGAGCAGCTCTTCGACCGGCCGGTGCTCTGGCGACCCCGCCCGGGCCGGGCGGTGCTCTGGGACGGCCCCGGCGAGCAGGGCACGGTGCTGGTCCCGTTCGGCCAGGAGGAGGCACCTTGAGCGAGACCGGCACGGCGGTGCCCGCGCCCCGGTCCGGCGGCCCGACGGTCGACGTGGATCCGGCCGGGGCGGCCTGGGCGGACTACGTGGCCGCCGCCCGCCAGCTCGACGGCGTACGCCGGGCCGCGGCGACCGCCGCGAGCGAGCAGGCCCGGTCGGTGGCGGCGGCCCGGGAGGAGCTGACCGCGGTCCGCGAACGGCTCGCCCCGCAGCAGTCGCGGCTGCGGGAGCTGGGCGTGCCGGCGATCTCGCTGCTGCCGACGCCCCCCGAGGTGACCGAGGCGGCCCGACCGATGGCGGCCGGACCGGCGGCCGTGCTGACCGCCCTGCGGACCGCCCGTGGCTGGGCGGACTCGGCGGACGACAGCCTCGCCGCGCGCGGCCTGCCCCGGCTGGCCCGCTGGCCGGCGCGGCCCCGCAACCTGCTGGTCTACGGGCCGCTGGCGCTGCTGGTGCCGCTGGTCCAGCTCGTGCTCTTCCTGGCTACCGGCACCGGCCCGGTGAGCGTGCTCGCGCTGGTGGTGGGGCTGCCGCTGCCGGCGGTCGCCTTCATGCTGGGCTGGCTCGCGGTGGGTCGGCTGTTCCGGCCGCGCCCGGAGGACCGGGTGGACCGGACGCCCCGCTTCGGCGCGCTGGTCTGCCTGGTCCCAGCGGTGCTGACCACGGCCGGCCTGCTGCTGGCCATGCTCTCCGGCTGAGCCGGGAAACGGCCGACCCCGGACACGGCACAGGGCCCTTCCTGGGGGAAGGGCCCTGTTACCGATGTGGTCAGCGCGGGATGATCAGCGACATCGCCTCGGCCCGCGACTTGGCGTCGTGCTGGAGGGTGCCCCGGACGGCCGAGGTGATGGTCTTGGCCCCGGACTTCTGGATGCCACGCATCGCCATGCACATGTGCTCGCACTCGAGCACCACCACGACGCCGCGCGGCGCCAGCTTGGCCATCAGCAGGTCGGCGATCTGCGAGGTGAGCCGCTCCTGCACCTGGGGGCGCCGGGCGAACACCTCGACCAGCCGGGCCAGCTTGGACAGGCCGGTGATCCGGCCGTCCGGCCCGGGGATGTAGCCGATGTGCGCGCTGCCCCGGAACGGCAGCAGGTGGTGCTCGCAGAGGCTCATCACATCGATGTCCCGGACGAGCACGAGCTCCTCGTGGTTGGCCTCGAAGGTGGTGCTGAGCACCTGCGCCGGGTCGACCCGCAGGCCGGCGAAGAGCTCGGCGTACGCGCGGGCGACCCGGGCCGGCGTCTGCTGGAGGCCGTCCCGGTCCGGGTCCTCACCGACGGCGACCAGGATCTCCCGGACCGCCTTCTCGATGCGGGCCAGGTCGACGCTCTCCTCCACGGGCCGGCCGGTCAGCTTGCCGCTGATCAGGCGCGCGGCGACGTAGTCGAGCGCGTCGTCCCCGTCGGGCTCGGTAGCGGAGACGGCCAGCTCCCGGTCGTGGGAGCTGGCCGTCGGGTCGCTGCTCAGTGGGTACCGTCCGAGTTGCTCGAGGGGGACCCGCCGACCGAGGCACCGTCGGCCTGCGCCTGCGCCTTCAGGGCGTCCTTCTCGGCCGGGGTGAGCACGGGCGGCTCGGTGGAGGGCTGACGCTTGCCGAAGCCGTGGTAGGGAGCCATCGGCGGGCGCTTCGCCACCCGGGCGCAGATCCGGGCCATGTCGGCCGTGGAGAGGGTCTCCTTCTCCATCAGCTCGAGCACGATGTTGTCCAGGACGTCCCGGTATTCCACCAGGATCTCCCAGGCCTCGTCGTGCGCCAGCTCGATCAGTGCCCGCATCTCGCCGTCGATCTCGGCGGCCACCGCGTCCGAGTAGTCCCGCTCGTGGCCCATGTTGCGGCCGAGGAACGGCTCGTCGCCGCTGGTGCCGTACTTGATCGCGCCGAGCTTGGAGCTCATGCCGTACTGGGTGATCATCGCGCGGGCCAGCTGGGTGGCCTTCTCGATGTCGTTGCCGGCGCCGGTGGTGGGCTCGTGGAAGACCAGCTCCTCGGCGGCCCGGCCACCCAGCGCGTACGCCAGGGTGTCGATCATCTCGGCCCGGGTCTGGGTGTACTTGTCCTCGGTCGGCAGGACCAGGGTGTGGCCCAGCGACCGGCCCCGGGACAGGATGGTCACCTTGTGCACCGGCGCGGCGTGCGGCAGCGCCCAGGCGACCAGCGCGTGCCCACCCTCGTGGTACGCGGTGATCTTCTTCTCCTGGTCGCTCATCACCCGGGTCCGCCGCTGCGGACCGGCGATCACCCGGTCGATCGACTCCTCCAGGGAGTCGTTGGTGATCGCCCGCTGGTCCTTGCGGGCGGTGAGCAGCGCGGACTCGTTGATCACGTTGGCCAGGTCGGCGCCGCTGAAGCCGGGGGTCCGCCGGGCGACCGAGTCGAGGTCGACGTCGGGCGTGAACGGCTTGCCCTTGGCGTGCACCCGCAGGATGGCCTTGCGGCCCTCCATGTCGGGGGCGTCGACCGGGATCTGCCGGTCGAAGCGGCCCGGGCGCAGCAGCGCCGGGTCGAGGATGTCGGGCCGGTTGGTGGCGGCGATCAGGATGACCCCGCCCTTGGTGTCGAAGCCGTCCATCTCGACCAGCAGCTGGTTGAGGGTCTGCTCCCGCTCGTCGTGGCCGCCGCCCATGCCGGCGCCGCGGTGCCGGCCGACCGCGTCGATCTCGTCGACGAAGACGATCGCCGGCGCGTTCGACTTGGCCTGCTCGAAGAGGTCGCGGACCCGGCTGGCGCCGACACCGACGAACATCTCCACGAAGTCGGAGCCGGAGATGGAGTAGAACGGCACGCCGGCCTCGCCGGCGACCGCGCGGGCCAGCAGGGTCTTACCGGTGCCGGGCGGGCCGAAGAGCAGCACGCCCTTGGGGATCTTGGCGCCGAGGGCCTGGTACTTCGCCGGGTTCTGCAGGAAGTCCTTGATCTCGTGCAGTTCCTCGACGGCCTCGTCCGCCCCGGCCACGTCCGCGAAGGTGGTCTTCGGCGTGTCCTTGGTGATCATCTTCGCCTTGGACTTGCCGAAGTTGAGCACCCGCGAGCCGCCGCCCTGCATCTGCGACATGAAGAACAGCAGCAGGAGCACGAGCAGCGCGATGGGCAGCAGGTTGACCAGCAGGCTCACCCAGATGCTGTCCGAGGAGACCTTGGTGTCGGCCGGGCCGGTGATCCGGTTCTCCGACTTGGCCTTGAGAACGTCGTTCCAGACCTGGCTGCCCACCTCGTAGGGGAACTGGGCCTCGATCCGGTCGGTGGTGGTGTCGCCGAACTTCGTCTTCGTGGCCAGGTCGAGCTGGAGCGTCTGCTCCTTGTCCTGGAAGACCGCCTTGTTGATCTTTGCGGTGTGGAGCTGGTCGAGCGCCACCGACGTGTCCACGCGGTGGTAGCTGGGGCCAGCCGTGAAAAGTTGACTGAGCACAACGGCGCCGAGGATGACCAGGATGATCCAGACCACCGGTCGGCGGAAGAAACGCGTACGTTCCATGCTGTTGTCGGGCATCGAGACGCCCGCATCCTCCTGATCGACGTCCTGACCGTCTGAATGGTGTCGCCGCGTCGGGCGGCGGCCGTAGCCGCCGTGCGGGCCGGCCCCGACCCCGAGGCGCCCCAACTGCTGCGCCGCGGTCATTCGACGGTACACCGTTCGTGCCAGATGTGAGCTTGCGAGCCCGGCACTTACGCGTACGGCGAACCCGGGTTTGAGCCGGCGTGGCGGGGAGCTCCCCACCCGGCCACCCGAACGCCCGGTCACGCGGTTCGAGGGGTCGGGCGTGGAGGGTGCCTCCACGTCACCGGCCCCTACCGTAGACCGGAAGGCTGAGAGCCCGCTGAATGTCGGCTGACGACCGGCGGGGCGCCGGGGTCAGGCCCGGGCGTAGACCTCGGGCTTGAGCACACCCACGTAGGGCACCTCGCGGTAGCGCTCGCCGAAGTCGAGGCCGTAGCCGACCACGAACTCGGTCGGGATGTCGAAGCCGACGTACTTCACCGGCACCGGCACCTTGACCGCGTCCGGCTTGCGGAACAGGGCGACCACCTCGACGCTCGCCGCGGAGCGCGACTCCAGGTAGCGCAGCAGCCAGGAGAGGGTCAGGCCGGAGTCGACGATGTCCTCGACGACCACCACGTGCCGGCCGGCGATGTCGCGGTCCAGGTCCTTGAGGATCCGCACCACCCCGGAGGAGGTGGTGCCCTGGCCGTACGAGGAGACGGCCATGAACTCCAGCTCGGCGGGCGGGCCCTGGCGGCCCAGCGCGCGGGCGAAGTCGGCCATGAACATGACCGCGCCCTTGAGCACGCAGACGAGCAGGAGACCGTCCTCGACGTGGGCGTAGTCCGCCGAGACCTGCTTGGCCAGTTCCGCGGTCTTCTCGCGGATCTGCGCCTCAGAGATGATCACGTGGTCGATGTCGGCGTCGTACCAGGAGCCGTCAGCCATGCTCCTAGCCTGCCGTACGCCGGATGGCCTCCGTCGGCGGGGCCGCCCCTTTTGGCGCGGTCCCGCCGGGGATTAACGGCGCAGATGGAGCAAATCACCTCAGCAGGTGCGGGAGCGCCAGCGCCGCCCGTCGTCGGTCGGCTTCCAGTCGGCCGAGTCCCGGGTGTCGGCGGTCAGCCCGAAGGCGCTGGCGCCCACGAGGAGGAGCAGGAAGAGCAGGAGCAGCAGAACGGTCATGGCGGCGCTCACTTTCGCGTGGTTGATGTGGTTTTCGCCGCCGGTGCGCACCGGACACCATCAAGTTTGCGACCCGCCGTACCCTTCGGACAGTGGCAGGAATGCCAGTGGGCCTCGATTTCCTGCCACCTGTCGGGTTACCCTCGTCACATGCTTCGCACCGTCGCCGTCATCGCCCTCGAAGAGGTCGCCGCGTTCGAACTCGGTGTCGTCGCCGAGGTGTTCGGCACCGACCGCACGGCCGACGGCTTCCCCGGCTACCGGTTCGACGTCTGCACCGCCGACGGAGGGCCGGTCCGCAGCCGCTCCGGGTTCCTGCTCACCCCGACCGCCGACCTGACCGCGGTCGAGGACGCCGACCTGGTGGCCGTGCCCGCCCACGGCGACGGCACCACGCCGGTCCCCGAGCCGGTGCTGGCCGCGCTGCGCCGGGCCGCCGACCGGGGCGCCTGGCTGCTCAGCGTCTGCTCCGGCGCGTTCGTGCTCGGCGAGGCGGGCCTGCTCGACGGGCGCGACTGCACCACCCACTGGCGGCACGTCGACGATCTCCAGGAGCGGTTCCCGGCGGCCCGGGTGCACTGCAACTCGCTCTACGTGCAGGACGGGCGGCTGCTCACCAGCGCCGGCACCGCCGCCGGGATCGACGCCTGCCTGCACCTGGTCCGCCAGGAGCACGGCTCGGCCACGGCCACCCGGCTGGCCCGGCGGATGGTCGTCCCGCCGCACCGCGACGGCGGCCAGTCCCAGTACGTCGAGGCGCCCATCCCCAAGGCGCCCGAGGCGCCCACCCTGGAGCCGGTGCTGGAGTGGCTCATGGGACACCTGGACCGGACGGTGACCGTGGACGAGTTGGCCGCCCGGGCCGGGATGGCGCCGCGCACCTTCGCCCGCCGGTTCCGTGCCGAGACCGGCACCACCCCCCACGACTGGCTGACCAACCAGCGGGTGCTGCTGGCCCGGCGGCTGCTGGAGGAGACCCGGCTGAGCGTGGAGAACGTCGCCGACCAGGCCGGGTTCGGTGACGCGGCGGCGCTGCGGCACCACTTCACCCGCCGGGTCGGCACCACCCCGCACGCCTACCGGACGACCTTCCGGGAGCGGGTCGACGCCTGATCACCAGCCCAGCATCGCGCCGTCGACCCGGGACTCCGACCCGGCCACGTAGCCTCCGTCGGGCGACCGCCAGATCGCCTGGCCGTAGCCGAAGACCGACGGCTCGGCCGCGACGGTGATCTCGTGGCCGCGTGCCCGCAACCCCGCGACCAGCGCCGGGTCGAGGTCCGGCTCGACCAGCAGCGTGCGCCCGGCGTGCCAGTACCAGCGGGGGGTGTCCAGGGCCGTCTGCGGGTCGCGCCCCGCGTCGAGGGTGGCCGAGACGAGCTGCACGTGGCCCTGCGGCTGCATGTGCCCGCCCATCACCCCGAACGGGCCGACCGGCGCCCCGTCCCGGGTCAGGAAGCCCGGAATGATCGTGTGATACGGCCGCTTCGCCGGCCCCACCACGTTCGGGTGGTCCGGGTCGAGGCGGAAGCCCAGGCCGCGGTTCTGCAGCGCGAAGCCGTGCCCGGGGACCACCACGTGCGAGCCGAACGCCAGATAGGTCGACTGGATCAGGCTGACCATCATGCCGCCGGCGTCGGCCGTGCAGAGATAGACGGTGCCGCCGCGCTCCGGGTCGCCCGCCACCGGATCGCCCGCCCGCCCGGTGACCAGCGCCCGCCGGGCCGCCGCGTAGCCCGGGTCGAGCAGCGCCGCCGTCGGCACCTCGGCGCGGTCCGGGTCGGCCACGTGGGCGTGCGCGTCGGCGAAGCCGAGCTTCACCGCCTCGATCTGCCAGTGCAGCCGCTCCTCCGGCGACAGCGCGGCCAGGTCCACCCCGTCGAGCACCTGGAGCGCC
Source organism: Micromonospora sp. NPDC004540 (assembly GCF_040610095.1). Lineage (NCBI taxonomy): Bacteria > Bacillati > Actinomycetota > Actinomycetes > Micromonosporales > Micromonosporaceae > Micromonospora > Micromonospora sp. NPDC004540. The sequence goes on along the minus strand of NZ_JBEXLR010000024.1, from coordinate 33,439 downwards.
AGCAGCGCGGCGATGCCCTGCCCGTTGGGCGGCAACTCCCACACCTCGTGCCCCCGGTAGCGCACCGAGACCGGGTCGACCCAGGCCGAGGCGTGCCGGGCCAGGTCGTCGCCGGTGAGAAAGCCCCCCGTCCGGGCCGCGTGGTCGTCGATCGCCGCCGCGATCCGCCCCCGGTAGAAGTCCGCCGCGCCGCTCTCCGCGATCCGCCGCAACGTGCCGGCCCCATCCGGATTGCGCCACCACTCCCCCGGGCGCGGCGCCCGGCCGTCCACGGTGAACACCCGGCGGAACTCGGCGTACTCGGCCCCGGCCAGCCCGTCGTGCGCGGCGACCCCGCGTGCCCAAGTGGCGGCCGTGCCCGGGGCCACCGGACAGCCGTGCTCGGCGTAGCCGATGGCGTCGGCGAACAGGTCGGCGAAGGGCAACGAGCCGAACCGCTCGTGCAGGTCCCGCCAGCCGGCCGGTGCGCCCGGCACGGTCACCGGCAGCCAGCCCCGGGCCGGCACGGTCGGCCCCGAGCCCTGCGCCCCGCCGAGCGCGTCGACCGGCGCGGCGCCGCGTCCGCCCGTCGCGGCCAGCACCAGCTCCCGGGTGAGCGCCGCCGGGGAGCGGCCGGAGGCGTTCAACCCGTGCAGCCGCTCGCCGTCCCAGACGATCGCGAACAGGTCGCCGCCGATGTCGTTCGAGGGCGGCTGCAACACGGTCAGGGCGATCGCGGTGGCCAGCGCCGCGTCGACGGCGTTGCCGCCGCGCCGCAGCACGGCCAGGCCCGCGGCCGCCGCGAGCGGCTGGCTGGTCGCGACGGCACCGTGGGGGGCCAACAGCGGCTGTCGGGGGTACGCCATGCGCCCTGTCTACCGCCTCCGGCGGCTCCCGGCGACCCCCTCCACCGTCCCGCCCGCCCGGACACCGCCACATCGGTGAGCTGGCGACTCGACGCGGGGGCCGGGGCGGTCAGGTGGTGAGGCGGCCGGCGTGGCGGCGGACCGGGAGGCCGCCCGGCAGGTGTGCGGGGCCCTGTCCGTGCCAGTCGGTGACCAGGGCGTCCAGCGCCGCCACGTGCCGGTGCGAGAGGGCGGCCGGCGGGGCGCCCAGCTCCCGGGCCCAGGCGTGCAGCACCCGGGTGCGTACCGCTGCCGGCAGCGCGGCCAGGCCGTCGACCGAGAGCCCGCCCTCGGCGGCCCGGACCTCGGCGAGCGCCGTGGCGGCGAAGTCGTCCAGCGCGGCGGTGTCGGCGGCCAGCAGGCGGGCGGTCCGGGCCAGGTTGTCCACCACTCCGGGACCGAGCGCCTGGACCAGGGCCGGCAGCACGTCGGCGCGGACCCGCGACCGGGCGTACGCGGGGTCGACGTTGTGCGGGTCCGCCCAGGGTGTGAGGCCGAGCGCGGCGCACGCCTCCCGGGTGTCGTCGCGGGGGACGTCGAGCAGGGGGCGCAGCAGCGGCACGCCGTCCAGCTCACGCCGGGGCGGCATGCCGGACAGGCCGCGCGGTCCGGCGCCCCGGGCCAGCGCGAGCAGCACCGTCTCGGCCTGGTCCTCGCGGGTGTGCCCGAGCAGCACCCCGGCCGCGCCGTGCCGGTGGGCGGCGGCGACCAGGGCGGCGTACCGGGCCTCGCGGGCAGCCGCCTCCGGGCCGCCGGGGCGGCCGGCGACGGTCACCGGGACCACCTCGACGGGCTCGAGACCCGCCTCGCGCGCCCACCGGGCCACCCGTTCGGCCCGCTCGGCCGAGCCGGGTTGCAGGCCGTGGTCCACGGTCACCAGGCCGGCCCGGCGGCCGAGGCGGGGCGCCACGAAGGCGGTGGCGGCGGCCAGGGCGAGCGAGTCGGCGCCGCCGGAGCAGGCCACCAGCACCGGTCCGGCCCCGGGCAGCCCGGTCAACGCCCGACGTACGGCGAGCCGGACGGCGGCGACGGACGGGGCGAGCGCCGCCAACTCAGCCGGCGGCCGGGGGGACGTTCGCCGGCCCGCCGTGCACCCGGGCCACCCAGGCGTCCGGGTCGCCCAGCTCGTCGAGCCGGGGCAGGGTGAGCGGCGAGGAGAAGATCTTGTTGAAGCCGGCCATGCCGACCCGGTCCACCACGCCGTGCACGAACTTGCGGCCCTCGGCGTACTGGCGCATCTTGACCTCGATGCCGAGCACCCGGCGGATGGCCTTCTCCAGCGGGTTGCCGGACTCGCGGCGGCGGTTGAACGCCGCCCGGATCGACTCGACGCTGGGAATGACCTGCGGGCCGACCCCGTCCATGACGAACTCGGCGTGCCCCTCCAGCAGGGTCATGAGCGCGGTGAGCCGGTCCAGCACGGCCCGCTGCGCCGGGGTCTGCACGATGTCCAGCACGCTGGCCCGGCTGTTCGGGTCCTTCACGGCGTCGGAGAGCGTGGCCACGCCGCGGCGCAGCCGCTCCAGCAGGTGCTCGCCGCCCTGCGACGCGTCCACGAACGCCTGCACCTCGCTGAGGAAGTACGCCCGCATCCACGGCACGGCGGTGAACTGGGTCCGGTGGGTCACCTCGTGCAGGCAGACCCAGAGCCGGAAGTCGCGGGGGTCGCAGCCCAGCTTCCGCTCCACCTCGACGATGTTCGGGGCGACCAGCAGCAGCTGGCCGGGGTCACCGGCGAAGACCTCGTACTGGCCGAGCACCCGCCCGGAGAGGTACGCCAGCACGGTGCCGGCCTGCACCCCGGTGAGCCGGGACCCGATCGCCTCGGTGAGCGGCCCGGGGCGCTTGTCGCCGGAGAGCCGGTCCACCAGCGGGGTGATCACCTCGCGCAGACCGGTGATGTTCGCCGCCGCCCAGTCCCGGCGGTCCACCACCCGCACCGGCGGGTGGGTGACCTGGGAGCGCAGGCCGGTGTAGTCGGCGACGTGGCCGGCGGCCTCCTCGGTCAGCCGGCGCAGCTCGCCCACCACGTCGGTGGCCTCGGCATACGACACCCGGGGGCCCGACTTGCCCAGCGCCCCCGCGGTCGCGGCGGCCAGATCCCAGTCCACGAACTGCGCCATGAACCCACCGTACCCGCGCCGCGACACCCCCACCCGGGCTCGCGACCGCGATCGACGGCGGTCGCATCCGGGCGGGGCGGTCAGCGGCAGCCGCAGCCGGCCAGCGCGGAGGAGATCCGGTCGAGGGCCTGCCGGGTCTCGTCGAGGCTGTCCGGCGTGCGGTCGGTGAGGACGGCGAAGGTGAGCAGCCGGCCGTCGGCCGTGGTGACGAGCCCGGCGATGGCGTTCACCCCGCTGAGCGTCCCGGTCTTCGCCCGGACCACGCCCGCACCGGCCTTGGTCACGGACGCCTGGTAGCGCTCGTCCAGGGTGCCGGACCAGCCGCCCACCGGCAGGCCGCCGAAGATCGCGGCCAGGTCGGGGTGGCTGCCGTTGCCGGCGAGCGTGATCAGGTCGGTGAGCAGCGACGGGCTGATCCGGTTGGTGCGGGACAGCCCGCTGCCGTCGGCCAGGCTGATCTCGTCGGCCGGCAGCCCCAGCTCGCCGAGCACCTGGTCGGTGGCGGCCGCGCCGCCGGCGAACGAGCCGGGCTTGCCCTTGGCGAGCGCGACCTGGCGGGCCATCGCCTCGGCGATCACGTTGTCGCTGTCGCTGATCATGATGTCGACCAGGCGGACCATCGGCAGCGACTGGACCTTGCCCAGCTCGGCGCCGGGGGCGGGTGTGCCGGCCGCGGACGCGCCGGAGTCGGCGGGCGCCGTGCCCCGCTTCACCTCGCCGGCGGCTCCGGAGAGCCCGAGGAGCTTCGCGAACTGCCGGCCGGCGGTCAGGTCCGGCTGGGGCACCCGCTCGGCGGCGTGGTTCATGGCCTCCTCGGTCCGGCGTGCCTCCGCCGGGTCCCGCCGAGCGCCGTCGGTCATCAGCGCGGTGATCGCCGCGCCGAACCCGCCGGTGGGGATGTCGGAGTCCCAGCCGGGCTCGTACACCGGGCCGCTGAACAGGGACGAGTCGACGGTGACCTTGGTCGGGGCGGTGCCGCCGAGCGCCTTGCGCACCTGGGCGGCGAGGTCGTCCAGCCGGGCCGCGCCGGGATAGAAGCCGTTCTTGTCGACCGCGAGGGTCGGGTCGCCGCCGCCGACCAGGACCACCTCGCCGGGAGTGGCGCCGGCCACCGCCCGGGTGGGGATCCGGTACGCCGGACCGCGGGCGGCCAGCACGGCGACCCCGGTGGCCAGCTTGGTCACCGAGGCGGGCACGGTCGGGGCGTCCTGACCGCTCCCGTAGAGCGCCTGGCCGGTGGTCACGTCGGCCACCGAGACGTTCACCCGCTCGCCGAGGGCGGCGGCGCGGACCAGGGGTTCGAGCGCGGCGCGCACCCCCTCGGGGGTGGGCAGCGGCGCGTTGCCGTCCGCGCCGGCCAGCACCGCGACCGGGGCGGGCTCGGGCGACTGCGCGGCCGCGGTCGGGGTGTCCTCGCCGCCCAGCCAGCCGGCCACCGGGCCGGGGCGGACCACGGCCAGCCCGACCGCGGCGAGGGCCACGATCAGCACGCTGGCCAGCACCGCGACCAGCCGGAGCGGGCGACGGCGGGGTGGGGGCGGCGAAGGCGACGGCGGGAGCGGGGCGGCGCCGACCGGCGGCACGGGCGGGCTCACCGGGATGCCGCCGGGCGCGTCGTACCCGGGCCAGCTCACCGGGGCGGCCGGACCCGGGCCGTGGTCCCGCGGGTCGGCGTGCCCGTAGTCGCGCGGCGCGGCGTGCCCGTAGTCCCGCGGGGCGGCCTGGCCGTACTGCCGGGGGTCCGCCTGGCCGTACTCCCGAGCGGCGGCGTGGCCGTAGTCCCGGGGGGCGGCCTGGCCGTACTCCCGAGGGGCGGCGCGACCGTGGTCCGCGGGGCCGGGGTTGCCGTGCTGCCCGGGGTTGGCGCGGCCGATCGGGGCAGACCCGACGGGCGGCCCGGGACGGTGGGCGGGGTTGGTGCCGGGGACCGAGACGCGGCCGGTGGCCCCGCCGGAACCGGAACCTGCGGACCTGCGCCCGTCAACCCCTTCGGGGCGGTAGTGTGAATCTTCCCTCCCCACGACCCCCTCCTCCCCCGCTCAAAAGCGCCTTGGGTGACACTACTTCGGTCCGAACACTATGCGGCGGTCGGAGCCGGCGGGGGACATTCACCCCGTCCGGTGGGCGACGCCACTGGTTTCCGTTAGCCAGCGTGGGCAAACGAGGGAGCGTGGGAGATGGATTTCGACGTCACGGTTGAGATCCCCAAGGGTCACCGCAACAAGTACGAGGTGGACCACGCGACCGGCCGGATCCGGCTGGACCGCACCCTCTTCACCTCCACCCAGTACCCGGCCGACTACGGCTTCATCGAGGGCACCCTGGGCGAGGACGGCGACCCGCTGGACGCCCTGGTGCTGGTGCCCGAGCCGACCTTCCCGGGCTGCCTGATCCGCTGCCGCACCATCGGCATGTTCCGGATGACGGATGAGAAGGGCGGCGACGACAAGGTCCTCTGCGTGCCCTACGAGGATCCGCGCCAGGAGCACCTGCGGGACATCCACCACCTGGGCGAGTTCGACCGGCTGGAGATCCAGCACTTCTTCGAGGTCTACAAGGACCTGGAGCCGGGCAAGTCGGTCGAGGGCGCGACCTGGGTGGGTCGCACCGAGGCCGAGGCCGAGATCGTGGCCTCCTACCAGCGGGCCAAGGAGGCCGCGGAGCGCGGCGAGACCCTGCACTGACCTGATCCGCGCCGACGGGCCCGGGCCGCTCCACCGAGCGACCCGGGCCCGCGTGCGTGCAGGTCAGCCGAGCAGGCCGCGGGCCCGGTCGTAGAGGTCCAGCACCGCGCAGGCCACCGGGACCACGGCGACCACCAGCGCGGTGTCGGTCAGGTCGGCCAGCCGACCGAGGTACGGGGAGACCGGCCGTCGGGCGTACGTGGCGCCGGCCGCCACGGCGACCAGGGCCAGGGCCAGCCCGCCGACGGTCAGCGCCAGCCGACCCGCCGGACCGGACCGTTCGGCGAGCACCGCGCCGAGCAGGGCGTACCCGGCCAGCCCTGCGGCGACGGCGGGCACCCGGTGGCGGACCGCCACGAAGAGCCGGGAGCGCAGCAGCAGCACCCCGCAGCCGACCGCCACGAGCAGCCGCCCGGCGAGCCCGCCGGTCGTGGCGAGGACGGCCGCGGCCGCGACGGCCAGCACGCCGTGCCCGAGCAGCATCCCGCTCAGCATCTCCTCGGTGCGGGCCACGGCCGCGTGCACCCGGCCCCGGTCGGGCAGGTCGCGGACGTCGGGCGGGCCACCGGCCGGGGCGGGCAGGGTGATCGGCGGCAACGGCACCTTGCCGAGCCGGATGGCCAGCAGCGGCAGCCCGCCGAGCGCGAAGACCAGCGCGCAGAGCAGCACGGCGGCGGTGCCGGCCGGGTCGAGGAACAGCCCGCCGAGGCCGGCCGCCGCGCCGGCCGCGCCGGTGGTCGCGCCGGCCAGGAAGACCCGGGACCGGCTGGCCACCCCGAGCAGGCCCAGCACCGACACGAGCAGCAGCGCCACCGAGCCGGCGAGCAGCTCGGGCGCCCCGACCCAGCGCAGCGGTCCGAGCGGGCCGACCGGATCGCCGGAGCCGACCGCGAGGGCGCCGGCCGCGGCGGCCCAGGGCAGCGCGTACCCGCCGAGGGTGGCGCCGACCGGCCCGTCCCCGTACGCCCGGGACGCGGCGGTGGCGGCGAGTACCAGGAGCAGGGCCACCGCCGCGGCGACCGGCCAGCCGCTGTGCGGCCCGGGGCCGGCGGCCAGCACGGCGAGCAGCCCGACGGCCAGCGGCACGCCCGCCCCGGCCAGGGCGGCGGCGCGGGTGGCCCCGGGCGACCAGGCGGCGCCCCGTCGGCGGGCCCCGTCGGCGATCGCCTCGACCACGTCGTCGTATTCCAGTTCGGGCCACTCGGCGCGGGCCGGGACGAGGTGCAGCACCTCGCCGTCACGGACGCCCTGGGGCAGCAGCGCCTGCGCGGTGGCCAGCACCCCGCCGTCGGTCCGCCGGAGCACCCAGCCGCCGTGCCGTTCGCCGTCGTCGGCCAGGCCCTCCCCGGCGTGCCGGAGCACCTCGGGCAGCAACTCGGCGAGGGGGATCTGCTCCGGCAGGGCCACGTCGACCCGCCGCCGGGGGGCGCTGATCGTGACCCGGGCCAGCCCGCTTGTCATCGATTTTTCTCCATATCGAGCGGGAACGGTGGCTGACGGACGAGTGGACTTTACCTACGATGAGCCAGGCTCGGGTTACCGAGAGCCACGGGGAGGCTCAGTGTCCACTGTCGTCATCAAGCGGCCGCCACGCCGCCCGGCGCCGGCGATCCCGGCCGGTGAGCTGCCCGTGGAGGCGCCGCCGGAGATCCCCGCGGTGACCGGTGGGCGGTGGCAGCAGGCGCTGATGGTGCTGCCGATGCTCGGCGGGACGGTGGCCATGGCGATGATGTTCGGCCGGGGCGGCGGGGCCTACTCGTACGTGGTGGGCGGCATGTTCGGGCTCTCCTCGGTGGCGATGCTGGTGACCTCCTGGGGCGGCGCCGGCCCGCGGAGGTCGGAGATGATGGCCGCCCGCCGGGAGTACCTGCGGCACCTGGCCGCGCTGCGCCGCCGGGTCCGGGAGACCGTCGGTGCACAGCGGGCCGGGCTCTACTACCGGCATCCCGACCCCGGGCGGCTCTGGTCGACGGTGGACAGCCACCGGGTCTGGGAGCGCCGGCCGGGTGACCCGGACTTCGCCGTGGTCCGGGTCGGGGTCGGGCCGCAGACGCTGGCCACCCCGCTGGTCCCGCCGGTCACCCGGCCGCTGGACGAGCTGGAGCCGATGACCGCCGGGGCGCTGCGGCGATTCCTGGACGCGTACTCGGTGGTGCCGGACCTGCCGGTGGCGCTCTCGCTGCGCAGCTTCGCCCGGGTCTTCGTGCGCGGCCCGGCCGGCGGCGTCCCCGGGGCGGGCTCCCCGGCCGCCCAGGCGCTGGCCCGGGCCGTGCTCACCCAGCTCGCCGTCTTCCACGCCCCCGACGAGCTGCTGATCGCGGTCTGCGCCGGGCCGGAACGCCGGGCGCGGTGGGAGTGGGTCAAGTGGCTGCCGCACGCGCACCACCCGGGGCGCACCGACGCGCTCGGCCCGGTCCGGCTGGTCACCAGCTCCGCCGCCGAGCTGGAACGGCTCCTCGACGACGTGCTGGCCAGCCGGTCCCGGTTCAGCCCGGCCGGCCCGGCCATCGACGGGCCGCACGTCGTGGTGGTGCTCGACGGCGGCGACCTGACCGGGGCCACCGACCTGGCCGGCGACGGCGGGATCGACGCGGTCACCGTGCTCGACCTGGACACCCCGCCGCCCCGCCTGCTCGACCGGTACGCCCTCCTGCTCGACCTGGTCGACGGCCGGCTGCACTCGCACTCCGCCGAGGGGCACGCCGAGGTGGGCGCGGCCGACGCGCTGGAGCCGGCCGACGCGGAGGCGGTCGCCCGCCGGCTCGCCCCGCTGCGGCTGGCCGGCACGGCCCGCGGACCGGACGCCCCGCCGGGCGCCGAGCCGGGCCTGCCCGAGCTGCTCGGTCTCGGCGACCCGGAGAACTTCACCGCCGAGCAGGGCTGGGCGCCCCGGTCGGCCCGGGACCGGCTCCGGGTGCCGATCGGGGTGGGCGCCGACGGCGGGGCGATCGAACTGGACCTCAAGGAGTCGGCACAGGACGGGATGGGCCCGCACGGGCTGCTCATCGGCGCCACCGGCTCGGGCAAGTCGGAGCTGCTCCGCACGCTGGTGCTGGGGCTGGCCGCGACGCACAGCTCGGAGCAGCTCAACTTCGTGCTGGTCGACTTCAAGGGCGGCGCCACCTTCGCGCCGTTCGACCGGCTGCCGCACACCGCCGCGGTGATCACCAACCTGGCCGACGCGCTGCCGCTGGTCGACCGGATGGTCGACGCCGTCAACGGCGAGCTGATGCGCCGGCAGGAGCTGCTGCGCCGGGCCGGCAACTTCGCCGGCGTACGCGACTACGAGCGGGCCCGGGCGGCCGGCACCCCGCTCGCCCCGCTGCCGTCGCTGCTGCTCGTCTGCGACGAGTTCTCCGAGCTGCTCTCCGCCAAGCCCGACTTCATCGACCTCTTCGTGCAGATCGGCCGGCTCGGCCGGTCGCTCGGCGTGCACCTGCTGCTCGCCTCGCAGCGGCTGGAGGAGGGCCGGCTGCGCGGGCTGGACACCCACCTGTCGTACCGGATCGGGTTGCGCACCTTCTCGGCGCTGGAGTCCCGGACGGTGCTCGGCGTGCCGGACGCGCACGAGCTGCCCCGCAGCCCGGGGCACGGCTACCTGCGCTCGGGCACCGACCCGCTGGTCCGGTTCAAGGCCGCGTACGTGTCCGGCGCGGTGCGTCGCCGCGGCGGCCCGGTCGGCACGGCCGGCGCCGGCAGCCCCCGGCTGCTCGCCTTCTCCACCCACCTGGTGCCGGTGCCCGAGCCGGCCACCCCCGCCGCCCTCCCCGTCGAGGAGGAGACCGGCGAGACCCTGCTCGACCTGATGGTGGGGCGGCTGGCCGGGCAGGGCCCGCCGGCGCACCAGGTGTGGCTGCCCCCGCTCGACTCCGCACCCTCCCTCGACGAGCTGCTCGGCCCGGTCGGCGCGGACCCGGCCCGCGGGCTCACCGTGACCAATCCGGAGCTGCACGGCGCTCTCCAGGTGCCGGTGGCCGTGGTGGACAAGCCGTTCGAGCAGCGCCGCGACCTGTTCTGGCTGGCCCTGGACGGGGCGGCCGGGCACGTCGCGGTGGTCGGCACCACGCGCAGCGGCCGGTCCACCCTGCTCCGCACCCTGGTCTGCGCGCTGGCGCTCACCCACACGCCGGCCGAGGTGCAGGTCTACTGCCTGGACTTCGGCGGCGGGACGCTCGGCGCGCTGCGCGACCTGCCGCACGTCGGCGGGGCGAGCGGCCGGGCCGACGACACCGCGGTACGCCGGACCGTGGGCGAGATCGCCACCCTGCTGGCCGAGCGGGAACGGCGGTTCACCGAGGCGGGGGTGGAGTCGATGGCGGCCTGGCGCCGGCGACGGGCCACGGCGGGGGCCGGCGCCGACCCGTTCGGCGACGTGTTCCTCGTGGTCGACGGCTGGAACACCCTGCGCGGCGAGTACGAGGACCTGGAACCGCTGGTGACCGAGCTGGCCACCCGGGGCCTGGCGTACGGGGTGCACGTGGTGGCGAGCGCGCTGCGCTGGTCGGACTTCCGGCCGGCGATCCGCGACCTGTTCGGCTCCCGGCTGGAGCTGCGCCTCGGCGACCCGGCCGACTCGGTGGTGGTGAAGCGCACGCTCGCGGCGAGCGTGCCGGAGGAGCGGCCGGGGCGCGGGATCACCGCGGGCGGGCTGCACTTCCTCACCGCCGAGCCCCGGGTCGCCGGGCTCGGCGCCGAGACCGGCGACCTGGTCAAGGCGGTCGCCGGGGCCTGGACCGGGCCGGCCGCGCCCCGGGTGCGGCTGCTCCCGCCGGTGCTGCCCTACGCCGAGCTGGACCGGGCCGCGACCACCGGGCTGGCCTTCCCGATCGGGGTGGCCGAGGCGGACCTGCGCCCGGTGGTGCTGGACTTCGCCACCGAGCCGAACTTCCTGGTCTTCGGCGACGCCGAGTGCGGCAAGTCGTCGTTCCTGCGCGCGCTGGCCACCTCGATCGTCCACCGGTTCACCCCGGAGCAGGCCCGGGTGATCCTGGTCGACTACCGGCGCAGCCTGATGGGCGCCGTCGAGACGGCGCACCTGATCGGCTACGGGACCGCCGCGCCGCACACCGCCGAGCTGATCGAGTCGGCGGCCGGTTACCTCCAGGGCCGGCTGCCCGGGCCGCAGGTCACCCCGGCCGAGCTGCGTACCCGGTCGTGGTGGACCGGGCCGGAGCTGTTCGTGCTGGTGGACGACTACGACCTGGTGGCCGGCGGGCCGACCAACCCGTTGCGGGCGCTGGAGGAGCACCTGCCGCACGCCCGCGACGTCGGCCTGCACCTGGTGCTGGCCCGCCGCTCCGGAGGCGCCGGCCGGACCTCGTTCGAGCCGATCATCCAGCGGCTGCGGGAGCTCTCCACGGCCGGGTTGGTGATGTCGGGCGGCCCGGAGGAGGGGCCGCTCGTCGGTCAGGTGAAGGCCGGTCCGCTGCCGCCCGGTCGCGGTCGGCTGGTGACCCGGCGCGAGGGCGTACGCCTGGTACAGCTGGCCCACCTCCCACCCGGGTGACCGGAGTTGCACCGTGGCGCATGGGAAAACCGGTAATCTCCGAGCAGCATGTGTCTGACGCGAGGAAATGGCTGGGGAATGTGACCAGGGATCGGCAGGGGGGTTCCACCGCGCCGCCCCGGCGTCTCGCCGGACCCGCGCTGCTCGGTGCCATGGCGGTCGTGGCCGCCGTCATCGGTCCGCCGGCCCCGCCCGCGCACGCCGCCCCGGCCGCGTCCGTCGCGATCCCCGAAGCGGTCCGGCTCGCGCCGGCGGCCCGGACGGACCAGGTCCGTGACGAGCAGTGGCAGCTCGATGAGCTGCGCGCGAAGACCGCCTGGCGCACATCGACCGGCCGTGGCGTGGTGGTCGCGGTGATCGATTCCGGGGTGGACGGTTCCCATCCGGACCTGGCCGGCCAGGTGCTTCCCGGCCTCGACCTGGTGGCGCCGGGCGGCGCCGACGGGCCGGACCCGGTGGGCCACGGCACCACGGTGGCCGGGCTGATCGCCGGGCGGGCCGACGACGACAGCGGCGTCGTGGGGCTGGCGCCGGACGCCCGGATCCTCCCGGTCCGCGTGCTCGACGACGAGAACCGCTACGACGACGCCATGATCGTCGCCAAGGGGGTGCGCTGGGCGGTCGACAACGGCGCCCGCGTGATCAACCTGTCCCTCGGCGGCGGCGGGGACAGTCCCGCCCTGGCCGCGGCCCTCGACTACGCCTTCGCCCGGGACGTCGTGGTGGTCGCCTGCACCGGCAACCTGGCCACCTCGAACAGCCCGAAGGTCTGGTACCCGGCCCGGGAGCCGGGTGTGCTGGCGGTCGCCGGCCTGGACCGCAACAGCGAGAACCTCTGGTCCGGTTCGATCACCGGCCACCAGACGGTGCTCACCGCACCGGCCACCGCGCTCTACGGCGCCCGCACCGACGGCGGCTACTGGCGGGTGCAGGGCACCAGCTTCGCGGCCCCGCTGGTCGCCGCGGCGGCCGCGCTGGTGCGGGCCCGCTATCCGCGGATGTCCGCCGGGGACGTGGTCAACCGGCTGATCACGACGGCCCGGGATCTCGGCCCCACCGGGCGCGACGACCGGTTCGGCTACGGCCTGGTCGACCCGGTGGCCGCGCTCACCACCGACGTGCCGTCGGTCGGCCGCAACCCGCTCGACGACAACGACTCCCCCGGCGTGGTGGGCTTCGGGCCGGCGCCCGGCGCGGGCCAGGACACCCGGGCCGCCGCGGCCGGGCAGGGCGGCGACCCGTTCGGCTACAACCCGAAGCAGCAGACCCGGTGGTCGGCCCGCCCGGCCGGCCAGGCCGACGACTCGGCGCCGGAACGGCTCTGGACCGGCCTGGCCCTGTTCGTCGCCCTGGTCACCGGCGCCGCGCTGATGGTCCGCCGGTTCCGGCAGTCCCGCCGCTGATTGGCGACGGCTCCAGGTCGCGGCGCGGCGAAGACGCGCCGAGCTGGAGTCGTCGTTCCGGCCCGTCTGACCGGACCCCACCCTGGGTAGTGAACAGCGCATGAACAACTCCGGCGGCCTGATCTCCACGCCCGAGCGGTCCTGGCGGCGCCGCCGCCTCGACCCGGACCACTCGCTGGGCCTCCGGCTCACCCTGGCGGCCGGCGCGGCGTTCCTGGTGCTGGTGCCGTTCGCCCTGCTCGCGCTCCTGGTGCTGGGCGCCTGGCCGCCGCTGTCCCGGCTGGACGCCGCGATCACCGACGCGCTGCACGGGTACGCCCTCGACCATCCGGCCTGGGTCCGGCTCATGGGGGTCTGGACCAACGTCTTCGGGCCCGGCCCGCTCCGGGTGGTCGCCGCCGGGGTGGTGGTCTGGTTGCTGTGGCGCGGCGCGCCCCGGCTGGCCCTCTGGGTGGTCACCACGATGACCGTCGGCGGGCTGCTCGGCGCGCTGCTCAAGCTGCTGGTGGGCCGCCACCGGCCGGACCTGCTCGATCCGGTGGCCCGGGCGGCCGGCTACTCCTTCCCGTCCGGCCACGCGCTGAACGCCACCCTGGCCGCCGGGGTGCTGCTGCTGGTGTTCCTGCCGTTCGTTCGGCACAGCCGGCCGCTGCGCGGCGTGCTCTGGGCGGTGGCGGTGCTGGTCGCGGTGGTGACCGGGCTCAGCCGGATCGCGCTGGGTGTGCACTGGACCAGCGACGTGGTCGGCGGCTGGCTGCTGGGCGTGGCGGTGGTCGCCGCCACCACGGCCGCGTTCTCCACCTGGCGGACCCGGGTCGGGCGGCGGCCGGCGCGTACCGCCCGGGAGGGGGTGGAGCCGGAGTTGGCCGAACCGGGGCCGGACGGCCGCCACGCGTAGTCCGGCACCCGTCGGGGTAAAGGGCGGCTCATGTCCGATGTCGCGGTCCAGATCGCCCGGCGCGTCCTTCTGCCGGTGGCCCTGCTCTTCGCCGTCCTGGTGGCGCTGGGCCTCCTGGTCACCCGGGTGCTCGCGAAGACCTGGCCGTTCACCATGGAGGACGCGGTCAACCGCGAGTTCGCCGCGCACCGGTCCCCCGGGTGGAACGACGTCTCGCTGGTGTTCAGCACGCTGGCCAGCACCCAGCTGATCGTGGTGGTGACCGTGCTGGTGGCGCTGGTGCTGCGGCTGGTGCTGCACCGCTGGCGGGAGCCGATCTTCCTCTGCGCCGCGGTGAGCGCACAGGCGCTGATCTTCCTCTTCACCACGATGGTCATCGACCGGCACCGTCCGGCCGTCGAGCACATGGACGACTCGCCGCCGACCTCCAGCTTCCCGTCCGGGCACACGTCGGCCGCCATGGCGCTCTACGTCGGCATCGCGGTGCTGCTCGCGCTGCGGGCGCGGAGCACCCCGGCCAAGGTCACCTGGTGGGCCCTGCTGGTGCTGGTGCCGGTCGGGGTCGCGCTCACCCGCATGTACCGGGGCATGCACCACCCCAGCGACGTGGTGGCGTCCTTCGTCAACGGCGGCGTCTGCGTGGCGATCATGGCGCGGGCGGTGCTCGACCGCACGCTCACCTGGGGCCGGGCCAAGCTGCCGCTCGGCCGTTCCGGCGACGACGTGACCCCGGCGGGCGCCTCCGCCGGCTGACCGACGGCGGTCGGCTCAGGTGCACTCGCCGGTGGCGACCCCCCGGGTACGCTCCGCGCCGGCCAGCGCCACCGACCGCGCCTCGGCGGCGGTCACCGCGAATCCGGTGTTCGGGTCGTCCGCGGCGGCCGCGAAGATCACGCCGAGCACCAGCCCGTTCGAGGAGACCAGCGGGCCGCCCGAGTTGCCGCTGCGCACCAGCGCTCGGATCGTATAGATCTCCCGGGTCACGTCGCCGGCCGAGTAGATGTCCGGCCCGGTGATCCGGTCGACGTCGCGGATCCGGGCCGGGCGGGCGTCGTACGGGCCGTCGAGGGGGAAGCCCAGCACGATGGCGTCGGCCCCGCTGCCGGCCTCCCCGGCGGCGAAGCGCAGCGACGGCCCGGGCAGCCCCGGGACGTGCAGCACGGCCAGGTCCCGCTCGGGGTCGTAGACGACGACCTCGCCGTCGTAGCGGTCGCCGCGCAGCTCCACCGCCACCGAGCGGGTGCCGGCCACCACGTGCGCGTTGGTCATCACCCGGTCGTCGGCGTAGACGAAGCCGGAGCCTTCGATGCGGCGGGCGCAGCTCGGCGCGGAGCCGAGCACCTTCACCACCGACCGCTGGCTGTTCTTCACCACCTGCGAGTTGGCCAGTGCCGGGTCGGGCGGGGAGACCTGCCGGGCCCGGGTCGGCGCGAGGTCGCCGAAGACGTCGGGGAAGCCGTTGGTGTCGACCGTGTCGCGCAGCGCCGTGGACAGCTCCTGCGCCCTGTCCGGCAGCACCCGGTCGACCACCGTCAGCAGTGCGCTGTTGCGCACCGAGGAGGCCAGCCAGGGCACCGACGAGGAGCCCAGCGGCACGGCGACCAGCCAGGCCACCAGCATGACGGCGAAGACCGAGATGATCGCGCCGCCGGCGTCGTCGACCTTCCGTCCGGCCGGCCCGGTGATCGCCGCCCGCAGGTTGGAGCCGAGCCAGCCGGCCAGCGCCTGGCCCACCACGGCCAGCCCGAAGATGGCCACCAGGGAGATCAGCACACGGGTGCCGCTGTCGGCGAACTGCCGGGCGACCAGCGGCCCGAGCTGAAGCCCGAGCAGCGCGCCCAGGAAGAAGCCGGAGAACGACAGCGCCCCGATGACGAAGCCCTGACGGTATCCGCTGATCGCGAACACGAGCATGAGCAGGAGCAGTACGAGATCCACGGCGGACACGCCCCCAGGGTACGGGCACCGTGCCCGGAAGAGGCTGACCGCTCGCTGAACGTGACCTTCGGATGCGCGGGGGTGATCCCCGCCGACTCAGCGGACCGGGCTCTCGTCGACCGCGTCGGTGCCGGCCGACGGGGCCGGGGCGGCGCCGGTCGGCGGCAGCTCCAGCACCCGGGAACGCGGCCACGGGCGGGCCCAGCCGCCCATCTCCAGGAGCGTGTTCAGCACTCCGGCGGTGAAGCCCCAGACCAGCATGCCGCGCACCGAGAAGGCCGGGCCGATCCAGCCGCTCGGGTGGCGTACCCGCATGCGGTTGTCCGGGTCGACCAGCTCGGCGACCGGCAGCCGGGCGACGTGCGCCACCTCGGCCGGCTCGCGCGGGTGCACCGGGTGCGGGGCGTGCCACCAGGCGAGCACCGGGGTGACCAGGAAGTCGCTGACCGGGATCCACAGCTTGGGCAGCTCGGCGAGCACGGTCACGCTGGCCGGGTCGAGGTCGACCTCCTCGTTCGCCTCGCGCAGCGCGGTGGCGCTGGCGTCGACGTCCTCCGGGTCGGCCGCGCCGCCGGGGAAGGCCGGCTGCCCGGCATGGTTGCGCAGCGTGGCGGCGCGCTGGAGGACCAGCACGTCCGGGCCCGCGCCCGGCTCCTCGCCGAGCAGCACCAGCACCGCGCTCTCCCGGCCGCCGCTCTCCGGGGTGGTGAGCCGGGTGAAGTCCTCGGCCCGCGCGGTGCCGAGCCGGCCGAGCAGCGGGTCGAGCCAGCCCGGCGGCTGTCGGGTCACAGCCGCACCCCGAGATGGGTACGGACCAGCTCGGCCAGGCGGGCGTCGTCCAGCGCGCCGGTCGAGTCGGTGTGCCGGATCCGCCCGTCGGCGTCGACCAGGACGGTCAGCGGGAAGGCGTTGCGGCCGAGCGCCCGCTCGAATGCGTCCCCCTGGTCGACCAGCATGGGGAACCGGACGCCGAAGTCCTCACCGATGGACTGCGCGCCGCCGCGGCTGTCCCGGCTGTTGACCCCGATCACCTGGAACCGGCCGCCGGCCCGCTCGCTGAGCCGCTGGAAGGCGGGCAGCTCCTTGCGGCACGGCGGGCACCAGGACGCCCACACGTTGATCACCGCCGGCCCCTTGATGTCGCGCACGTTCACCGGCGCGCCGCCGGTGAAGCAGGAGAGGGCCAGGTCGGGCAGGGGATCACCCGAGGTGCCGGACGGGGCCGGGCCGGAGGCCGGCGCGGCGGTCAGCGGGGCGCAGTCGGCGAACGGCGAGGGGCGCTCGGCCCGGGTGGCCGGCGCCGGGCCCGCCGGCTCCTCGGTGCTGCCGGTGCAGCCGGCCACCGCGAGCAGCAGCGGGACGAGCAGGTAGGCGAGCCGGCGGGTCACGGCACCTCCGCCGCGACGGCCTGCTGCGGCACCAGGTCGGGGTCGATGCCGACGGCCGCCGCCAGGTCCCGGGCGCGGGGCCCCTTGAGCAGCTTGGCCGCGGCCACCGGGTCGGTCGGCCCGGTGCCGTACGCCGGGCAGAGCCTCGCCAGCGTGCAGGCGCCGCAGGCCGGCTTGCGGGCGTGGCAGACCCGCCGGCCGTGGAAGATGATCCGGTGCGACAGCATCGTCCAGTCGCGCTTCGGGTAGAGCGCGCCGATCGCGTGCTCGATCTTGACCGGGTCGGTCTCGGTGGTCAGCCGCCACCGCTGCACCAGCCGCTGGAAGTGGGTGTCGACGGTGATGCCGGGGACGCCGAAGGCGTTGCCGAGGATCACGTTGGCGGTCTTGCGCCCGATCCCGGGGAGGGTGACCAGGTCGGCCAGTTTGCCGGGGACCTCGCCGTCGTAGCGCTCGCAGAGCGCCCGGCCCAGGTTGATCAGCGAGCTGGTCTTGTTCCGGTAGAAGCCGGTGGGCCGGATCAGCTCCTCCAGCTCGGCGCGGTCGGCCCCGGCGTAGTCGGCCGCGGTGCGGTAGCGGGCGAACAGCTTCGGGGTGACCTCGTTGACCTTCTTGTCCGTGCACTGCGCCGAGAGGATCGTGGCGACGGCCAGCTCCAGCGCGTTGGAGTGGTCGAGTTCACAGTGCGCGTCGGGGTGGGTCTCGGTCAGCACCCGGCCGATCCGCCGGGCGCGGCGCGTGCGGCCGAGGTCGGTCTCGGGGGAGCGCGTGGTCACGCCGGCCAGCCTACGTCGCGGGGACGACGTCCCGGCGGGCCCACGCGGGCGGCGGCGCCTCAGCCACCCGCCGGAGCGCTGATCTTGCCGGACCCGTCGAGCCGCGCGCCGGTCTTCGGGAAGTCGGCCCGGGTCATCTCGCGGACCAGCCCGAGGCCCCGGTCCTGCCCGTCGACGGCCGGCCGGCCCACGCTGTTCATCTGGGTCGAGGTGAACTGGCCCCCGACGAAGCGCCCCTCGGCGGTCAGCGAGACCTTCAGCACGCCGCCCCAGCCGAGCCGGCCCGAGCTGTTCAGCGACTTCCCGCCGCCGGCGAAGTTGCCCAGGCTGTAGGCGATCAGCCGCCCCTTGTAGAACTCGATGCCGCGCAGCACGTGCGGGCCGTGCCCGATCACCAGGTCGGCGCCCGCGTCGATCACGGCGTGCGAGAAGCGGATCGGGTCACCCCGGTTCTCCCCGAAGAACATCTCGGTGCCCGGCTTCACGTGACTCCGGTCGGCGCCCTCGGCGCCCATGTGCACCTGCACCACCACCAGGTCGGCCATCCCCTTGGCCATGGTGATGACCTGCTTCGCCGCGTCGAGGTCGACCAGGCTGTTCGACCAGGGGTACGACGAGAAGCCCGCCACCGCGACCTTGATGCCCTTGACGTCGACCACGGTGATCTCGCCGGGCGCGCCGGTGTGCTTGAGCCCGTGCGCCTCCAGCGCCGACTGGGTGTTCTCGTAGCCCTGCTGGCCGTAGTCGTAGCCGTGGTTGTTGGCCTGGTTGAGCAGCTGGAACCCGGCCGAGCGCAGGTGCGCCGCCCAGCCCGGGGGCGCCCGGAACTGGTAGCAGTTCTTCGGCTGCGGGCCGCACTTGCCGGCGCCGGTGTCGTCGGTGAGCGGCTCCTCCAGGTTGCCCATCACCAGGTCGCCCTTGAGCGCGGCCTTGACGTCGTCGAAGAAGCCCTTCCCGCCGTTGGCGGGCAGCCGGGACGGGGCGTTGCCCATGATCACGTCACCGGTCGCGGTCAGCGAGATCGACTTTTCGGCCGGCTCGCCCGACGCGCTGGGCTGGTCGGCCTCGGCGGGGACCGCCGACCCGGTCGCGCCCCCGCCCTGGCCCGGCTGCCAGATCGGCCCGTCACCGGAACCGTCGCCGCACCCCGCGGCGAGCAGGACGACGAGCAGCGCGCCGAGGGCCGCGGAGAGGCCGCGGGCCGCGCGGCGGCGGCGGGGAGAAGGCACGGAGAGGGCGGGAGCGTACATCGTGCGCGACGCTACCGTCCCGGGAACGCGACGACGAGGGCCGATCGGTCGGAAAACCCGGCCCCGCCGGGCGGGACGGGCCACGTTCAGCCCGCCCGCCGGTCGGACCAGGGCACGACCGGGGCGGCGCCGCCGGCCAGGACGGCCGCGTGCACGGCCCGGGCCAGCGGGGCGCCCCAGGCCGAGCGGGGACCGCCGTACGGGGCCGGGTCGCCGGCGGCCGGGCAGAGCACGGTGACCGCGTCGGTGGGGGTGCCGGTGGCCGGCAACCCCAGCTCCCAGATCGCCTGCGCCTTCGCCTCGGTGGCCGTGGCCACCGCGTTGACCAGGGCGGCGTCGCCGAGCCGGGCCGGCACGTAGACGACGATGTTGACCGTGCCGACCCGCTGGGCGGGGGTGGCGGGCGCGGGCGCGGCGGCCCAGACCGGGGTGCCCAGGCCGACGGTCGCCCAGACCCGTACGCCGCTGTCAGTACGGGCCACCACCTCGGTCACGTCGACCCCGGTCAGCAGCCCGACGCCGGGCCCGGCCAGGCCGAGCCCATCGGCCAGCTCGGCCAGGTGCGCGGCCGGGTCCGCCCGGTCGTACGACATCGGCACGGTCGCGTTGACCACCCACCGGCGTACGCCGATCCCACCGCCCAGCGGGGCGGAGCCGACCGCCAGCAGTGGCGCCTCGGCCCGCCAGACCAGCAGCGGGATGTCCGACCCGTCCTCGGGCCGGCTGGTCAGGAACGGCTCGCTCAGCACGCCGGTCACCCTACGATCACAGGTGGGGACGGGTGGTGTCGGCCCGCACCGGAGGCGGGATCCTAGTCCTTGACCGGGTCGGGCAGGTTACGCCCAACGATCAAGATTCCAGGGGTGCACCTCTGATTCCTGCTCATGTGCGCCTAGACTGGCGGCGCGCGAGGGATCAGCGGACGGCGGACCCGGCCGACGGACGGCACGCGCAAGCGGAGGTGCGCGATGGACGAGGTACTGGCCCGCAGCGGGATCTTCCAGGGTGTCGACCCGGAGGCTGCCGAGGCGCTCGCCAAGGAGATGGAGACGATCGAGGTCCGCAAGGGCGAGGTCGTCTTCAACGAGGGCGAGCCCGGTGACAGTCTCTACATCCTCCTGTCCGGCAAGATCAAGGTGGGTCGCCGCGCGGCGGACGGCCGGCAGAACCTGATCGCCGTGATGGGCCCGTCGGACATGGTCGGCGAGCTGTCGCTCTTCGACCCCGGCCCGCGTACGGCGACGGCCACGGCGGTCACCGACACCCGGTTGGTCCGGCTGCGCAAGCAGGCGCTGCGGCCCTGGCTGAACAACCGGCCCGAGATCGCCGAGCAGCTGCTGCGCGTGCTCGCCCGCAGGCTGCGCCGGACGAACGACTCGCTGGCCGACCTGATCTTCACCGACGTGCCCGGCCGGGTCGCCAAGAACCTGCTCCAGATGGCCGGCCGGTTCGGCACCCGCGACGGCGGCGTGCTGCGGGTGACCCACGACCTGACCCAGGAGGAGATCGCCCAGCTCGTCGGCGCCTCCCGGGAGACCGTCAACAAGGCCCTGGCCGACTTCGCCTCGCGCGGCTGGCTGCGGCTGGACGGCAAGAGCATCATCATCCTCGACCCGGAGCGCCTGGCCCGCCGCGCGCGGGTCTGACCGCTCCACCCGACGTCCCGGCCCGGCCCGCCCACGCGGTCCGGGCCGGTTCCGTCTCTGCCCGGCGCAGAATTGCTGGACCATCCGGCCGGGGCGGCGGAGGCTGGGGCGATGATCGAGCGGGTAGCTGTCCTCTCCGACATCCACGGCGCGCTGCCGGCGCTGGAGGCCGTCCTGGCCGAGCCGGACGTCGCCGGCGCCGACCTGATCGTGCTCACCGGGGACATCGCCGCCGGCCCCCAGCCGGTCGAGGTGCTCGACCTGCTCGCCTCGCTCGGCGACCGGGCCTGCTGGGTCGGCGGCAACGCCGACCGCGAACTGGTCGAGGCGCGGGCCGGGCGGCCGGCCAGCATCGAGGTGTCCGACTGGGCCGCGACCCAGCTCCGCGACGACCAGGTGGCCCGGTTGGCCGCGCTGCCGCCGACCGTCACGCTGCCGGTCGCCGGCCTCGGCCAGGTGCTCTTCTGCCACGCCACGCCCCGCGACGACGAGGAGGTCGTGCTGGTCGACTCCCGGCTGGAACGGTGGGCCGAAGTCTTCGCGGGGCTGCCCGCCGAGGTCGGCACGGTGGTCTGCGGGCACACCCACATGCCGTTCACCCGGCTGGTCGACCGCCGCCTGGTGGTCAACCCGGGCAGCGTCGGCATGCCGTACGGCGGCGCGGGCGCCTGGTGGGCGCTGCTCGGGCCGGGCGTGCAGCTGCGCCGGACGGGCTACGACGTGGACGTCGCCTGCGCCCGGGTGGCGGCCGAGTCGGGCTTCCCGGACGCCGCCGCCTGGGCCGACGAGTACCTGCGCTCCCGCCACTCGGACGCCGACGCGCTCACCGTCTTCGGCCCGCGCGACGGCCGCTGACAAGAAGTGTGAACCGTTTGTGACATCAGCTCCACAAAGGACGGGGCGACCGTCGGCGTGGCGGACCGGGGCCGTCGAGCCCCGGGGCGGCCGGCGATGACCTCGCGCCGGCTACGAACTTGATGACGTATGCGGATCAGGCCGCCCTCGAAGGCGCCGCCGGCCGCGCCGTCCGCCACGCCGGCTGTCCCCCTCGCGCCGGCCGGCCCTGGCGCGAGTCATCCACGTCATCAAGTTCCTAGCGGCGCACGACCAATCGGATGCCGACCTACCGCGCCGGCCCACCACTCCGGACGGACGGCCGTCGGCCAAAAAAAGTCAGGCTTGACTGTTTGTTTCGGGGGCGGCACGCTGTCCCCGTGCCCGCCGCATCGACCCGCGTCCCTCAGCAGGAGCGCAGCCGCGCCACCCAGGCCCGGCTGCTGGAGGCGACCGTCGAGTGCCTGGTGGAGCACGGCTGGTCCGGCACCACCACGACGGTCGTGGCGGCCCGGGCCGGCGTCTCCCGGGGCGCCCAGCTGCACCACTACCCGACCAAGGCGGCCCTGGTCACCGCCGCGGTCACCCACCTCACCGAGCGCCGGGCAGCGGAGCTGCGCACCGAGGCGGCCGCGTTGCCGGCCGGGCCGCGGCGGCTCGACGGGGTGGTCGACCTGCTCGCCGCCGCCTTCACCGGGCCGCTCTTCGTCGCCGCGCTGGAGCTGTGGGTGGCCGCCCGCACCGACGCCGAGCTGCGCGGCGCCCTGGTCCCCCTCGAAGCCCGGGTCGGCCGCGAGATGCACCGGCTGACCGTCGAGCTGCTCGGCGTGGACGAACGGCGACCCGGCGTCCGCGAGGCGGTGCAGGCCACCCTCGACCTGCTCCGCGGCCTCGGCGTGGCCAACCTGCTCAGCGACGACTCGGCCCGCCGCGCCGCCCTGCTGCACACCTGGAAGCGCCAGCTCGCCGCCCTGCTCACCCCCGACGCCGGACCGCCGACGCCCGGGAGCGCGCGGCCGCACTGAGTCCCCCGGAGGCACCATGGTCGACCTGACAGCCCTGCTCGCGGACCTGGCCGCCGAGTCCGAGCAGCTCGACGCCCTCGTCGCGCCGCTGCCGCCGGACGCCTGGGCGCGGCCGACCCCGGCACCGGGGTGGAGCGTCGCCCACCAGATCGCCCATCTGGCGTGGACCGACCACGTGGCCCACCTCGCGGCGACCGACGCCGCGGCGTTCTTCGCCTCGGTCACCGCCGCCCCGGACCCGTCCCGGCTGGTCGACGACGGTGCCGAGTCGTTCCTCGCTCCACCCGCCGCGCTGCTGGCCCGCTGGCGGGCGGGCCGGGCCGCGCTCGCGGCGGCGCTCGCCGCCGCGCCGGCCGGGGAGAAGCTGCCCTGGTACGGCACCCGGATGTCGCCCGCCTCGATGGCGACCGCCCGGCTCATGGAGACCTGGGCGCACGGCGAGGACGTGGCCGACGCGCTGGGCGTCCGGCGTACCCCGACGGCCCGGCTGCGGCACGTCGCGCACCTGGGCTTCCGTACCCTCGGGCACGGCTTCGCGGCCCACGGCCGCGCGGTGCCGGCGGCGCCGGTCCGGATCGAGCTGGTGGGGCCCGACGGGGACGACTGGGCCTTCGGGCCCGTGGACGCGGCCGACCGGGTCACCGGCCCGGCGCTCGACTTCTGCCTGCTGGTGACCCAGCGCCGGCACCGCGCCGACCTGGCGTTGGTGGCCACCGGGCCGGTCGCCGACGAGTGGCTGGACGTGGCCCAGGCGTTCGCGGGGCCGCCCGGCGGCAAGCGGGCGGCGGCGGGCAGCGGGGTGCTCCGGTGACCGCGCTGCGGATCGGCAACGCCTCCGGCTTCTACGGCGACCGCCTCTCCGCCTGGCGGGAGATGCTCGACGGCGGCGAGCTGGACGTGCTGACCGGCGACTACCTGGCCGAGCTGACCATGCTGATCCTCGGCCGGGACCGGATGCGCGACCCCTCGCTCGGCTACGCGAAGACGTTCCTGCGCCAGCTCGAAGGCACCCTCGGCACCGCGCTGGAGCGCGGGGTCCGGCTGGTCACCAACGCCGGCGGGCTCAACCCGGCGGGGCTGGCCGCCGCGATCGGCGCGCTCGCCGACCGGCTCGGCCTCACCGTCCGGGTCGGGTACGTCGAAGGCGACGCCCTCGCCCGACCGGACGCGTTGACCGCGAACGCGTACCTGGGGGCGTTCGGGATCGCGGCCTGCCTCGACGCCGGGGCGGACGTGGTGGTCACCGGGCGGGTGAGTGACGCCTCGCTGGCGGTCGGCCCGGCCATTTCCCGCTTCGGCTGGACCCGGGACGACCTCGACGCGCTGGCCGGGGCGACCGTGGCCGGGCACCTCATCGAGTGCGGGGCGCAGGTCACCGGCGGCAACTTCAGCTTCTTCACCGAGTTGCCCGACGGCGGGCACCGCCCCGGCTTCCCCATCGCCGAGCTGCACCCGGACGGCTCCGCGGTGCTCACCAAGCACCCCGGCACCGGCGGCGCGGTCACCGTCGAGACGGTGACCGCCCAACTGCTGTACGAGGTGGGCGGGCCGGCGTATCTCGGGCCGGACGTGGTGACCCGGCTGGACACCGTGGAGCTGGCCCAGGAGGGGCCGGACCGGGTGCGGGTCTCCGGTGTCCGGGGCACGCCCCCGCCGGGCACCCTCAAGGTGGGCGTCAACAACCTGGGCGGCTTCCGCAACTCGATGACGTTCGTGCTCTGCGGGCTGGACATCCCCGCCAAGGCGGCCCTGGTCCGAGGGCAGCTGGAGGAGGCGGTCGGCAAGGAGGGGCTGGAGTTCACGCTGGCCCGGACCGACCACCCGGACGCCACCGACACCGAGGCGGCGAGCGCACTGCTGCACGTGCACCTGCGGGACGGTGACAAGACGCGGGCCGGGCGGGCCTTCTCGGCGGCCGCCGTGGAGCTGGCCCTGGCCTCCTACCCGGGTTGCACGCTGACCACGCTGCCCGGCGACGCCACCCCGTACGGGGTGTTCACCGCCGACGCCGTGCCGCAGGACGCGGTCGCGCACGTGGCCGTGCTGCCGGACGGCACCCGGGTGCCGATCGCCCCGCCGACGCGGACGGCGGCTCCCCCGCCCTACGAGCCGGCGACGGGACCGGAGCCCGGCACCGGGCCGACCCGGCGGGCGCCGCTCGGCGAGCTGGTCGGGGCGCGGTCGGGCGACAAGGGCGGCGACGCCAACCTCGGCGTCTGGGCCCGGACCGACGCGACCTGGGCCTGGCTGCGCGGCTGGTTGACCGTGGCGCGGCTGGCCGAGCTGCTGCCGGAGACCGCCCCGCTGACCGTCGAACGCCACGAGCTGCCGAACCTGCGCGCGGTCAACTTCGTGATCCGGGGGCTGCTCGGCCAGGGGGTGGCGGCCTCCACCCGCTTCGACCCGCAGGCCAAGGCGCTCGGCGAGCTGCTCCGCTCCCGGGTGGTCGACCTGCCCGCCGACCTCACCGCGGAGGTGCCGTCGTGACCATCGTGGACACTCCCGAACGGCGGCAGCTCCGCGAGCTGACCCGGGCCTTCGTGACCAAGGAGGTCCTGCCCTACCTCGACGACTGGGAGCGGGCCGGCGAGGTGCCCCGGTCGCTGCACGAGACCGCCGCGAAGATCGGGCTGCTCGGCATCGGCTTCCCCGAGTCGGTCGGCGGCAGCGGCGGCGACCTGCTCGACTCGATCCTGGTCACCGAGGAGATCATCCGCTCGGGCGGCTCGTCCGGGCTGATCGCCGCGCTCTTCACCCACGGCATCGCGCTGCCGCACATGGTCGCCTCGCGGGACGACGGCCTCCTCGAGAGGTACGTGCGGCCGACGCTCGCCGGCACGATGATCGGCTCGCTGGCGATCACCGAGCCGGACGGCGGCTCCGACGTGGCGGGCATCCGCACCTGCGCCCGGCGGGACGGCGACCACTACGTGGTGAACGGGGCGAAGACCTACATCACCAGCGGGATCCGGGCGGACTTCGTGACCACCGCGGTCTGCACCGACTTCCCCGGCTCCGGCTCGCTGAGCCTGCTCGTGATCGAGAAGGGCCTGCCCGGATTCACCGTCGGCCGGCGGCTGGAGAAGCTCGGCTGGCACTGCTCAGACACCGCCGAGCTCTCCTTCGTCGACGTCCGGGTGCCGGTGACCAATCGGATCGGCCCGGAGGACACCGGCTTCCTGGCGATCATGCAGCAGTTCGCGACCGAGCGGCTCTCCCTGGCCACCCAGGCCTACGCCACAGCGCAGCGCTGCGTGGAGTTGGCCACCCGCTGGTGCCGCGACCGGTCCACCTTCGGCCGCCCGCTGGCCAGCCGGCAGCTCGTCCGGCACCGGCTGGCCGAGATGCACACCCGCGCCGAGGCGGCCCGGGAGTACGTGCACGACGTGGCCGAGCGGGTCGCCGCCGGCGAGCCGGTGGTGACCGAGGTGGCGATGGCGAAGAACGTCGCGGTGGCGGCCTGCGACTTCGTCGTCGACGCGGCGCTGCAACTGCACGGCGGCTTCGGCTACCTGCGCGACGCCGAGGTGGAACGGCACTACCGGGACGCCCGGATCCTCGGCATCGGCGGCGGCACCACGGAGATCATGAACGAGATCATCGCGAAGGGCATGGGCCTGTGACGACACTGGAGAGCGCGATCGACCCGTCCTCGCGGGCCCACCGGGCCAACCGTGAGGCGCTGCTGGAGCGCCTCACGGAGCTGGAGGCCGCGCTGGACCAGGCCCGGGCCGGCGGCGGCGAGAAGTACGTGACCCGGCACCACAAGCGCGGCAAGCTGCTCCCCCGGGAACGCATCGAGCTGCTGCTCGACCCGGACAGCCCGTTCCTGGAGCTGTCACCGGTGGCCGCCTACGGCACCGACTTCCCGGTCGGGGCCAGCACGGTCACCGGCATCGGGGTGGTCGAGGGCGTGGAGTGCCTGGTCATCGCCAACGACCCGACGGTACGCGGCGGGGCCGTGAACCCCTGGGCGCTCGCCAAGACCCGGCGGGCCGGCGAGATCGCCCTGGCCAACCGGCTGCCCATGGTCAACCTGGTGGAGAGCGCCGGTGCGGATCTGCCCACCCAGGCGGAGATCTTCATCCCGGGCGGCCGCGTGTTCCGCGACCTGACCCGGCTCTCCGCGGCGAAGATCCCCACGGTCAGCGTGGTCTTCGGCAACGCCACCGCCGGTGGCGCGTACGTGCCGGGCATGTCGGACTACACGATCATGATCCGGGACCGGTCGCAGGTCTACCTGGCCGGGCCGCCGCTGGTGAAGATGGCCACCGGCGAGGTCACCGACGACGAGTCGCTGGGCGGGGCCGCCATGCACGCCACGACGTCCGGCCTGGCCGACTTCCTCGCCGAGGACGAGCGGGACGGCATCCGGCTGGCCCGGCAGTGCGTACGCCGGCTCAACTGGCGCAAGCAGGGCCCGCCGCCGCGCAACCCGTTCCCCCGGCCGCCGAAGCACGACCCGGAGGAACTGCTCGGCATCGCCAGCGCCGACCTCAAGGTGCCGTTCGACCCGCGCGAGGTGCTGGCCCGGGTGCTGGACGGCAGCGAGTTCGACGAGTTCAAGCCCGCCTACGGCACCGCGCTGGTCACCGGCTGGGGCGAGCTGCACGGTTACCCGGTCGGCGTGCTGGCCAACGCCCGGGGCGTGCTGTTCAGCGAGGAGGCGCAGAAGGCGGCGCAGTTCATCCAGCTCGCCAACGCCGCCGACACCCCGCTGGTCTTCCTCCAGAACACCACCGGCTACATGGTCGGCACCGAGTACGAGCAGCGCGGCATCATCAAGCACGGCGCCCTCATGATCAACGCCGTGTCGAACTCGAAGGTGCCGCACCTGACCGTCAACCTGGGCGCCTCCTACGGTGCCGGCAACTACGGCATGTGCGGCCGGGCGTACGAGCCGCGGTTCCTGTTCACCTGGCCGAACGCCAAGTCGGCGGTGATGGGGCCGGCGCAGCTCGCCGGGGTGCTGTCGATCGTCGCCCGGCAGGCCGCCGCGGCGCGGGGCCGCGACTACGACGAGGAGTCCGACGCCGCCATGCGGATGATGGTCGAACAGCAGATCGAGTCCCAGTCCGGGGCGCTCTTCCTCTCCGGCCGGCTCTACGACGACGGGGTGATCGACCCCCGGGACACCCGTACCGTCCTCGGGCTCTGCCTGTCGGCGATCCACAACGGACCGGTGCAGGGCGCCGACGGCTTCGGCGTCTTCCGGATGTGAGGGGTCAACTGATGATCAGTCGATTGTTGGTCGCCAACCGGGGGGAGATCGCCCGCCGGATCTTCGCCACCTGCCGCGCGCTCGGGATCACGACGATCGCCGTGCACTCCGACGCGGACGCCGACGCGCCCTTCGTGGCCGAGGCGGACCTGGCCGTCCGGCTGCCCGGGAACACGCCGGCCGAGACGTACCTCCGGATCGACCTGGTCCTGGCCGCGGCCCGGCGGGCCGGCGCGGATTCCGTCCACCCGGGCTACGGCTTCCTGGCCGAGAACGCCGAGTTCGCGGCCGCCGTCACCGACGCGGGGCTCACCTGGGTCGGCCCGTCCGCCAAGGCGATCGCCGCCATGGGCGACAAGATGGCGGCCAAGGCGCTGCTCGCCGACGCGGGCGTGCCGATGCTGCCGACCTGGACCGAGGCCGGCCAGGTGACGGACTTCCCGGTGCTGGTGAAGGCGTCCGCGGGCGGCGGCGGCCGGGGCATGCGGGTGGTCCGCGACCCGGCCGGGCTCGCCGAGGCCGTCGCGTCCGCGCGCCGCGAGGCGGCCGCCGCGTTCGGCGACGGCACGGTCTTCATCGAGCGGTACGTCGAGCGCGGCCGGCACGTCGAGGTGCAGATCTTCGGCGACACCCACGGGACGGTGCTGGCCCTCGGCGAGCGGGACTGCTCGATCCAGCGCCGCCACCAGAAGATCGTCGAGGAGGCACCCGCAGTCCTCCCTCCCGGGCTCCGGGAGCGGCTGCACGCGGCGGCGGTGGCCGCCGGCCGGGCCGTCGACTACGTCGGCGCCGGCACGGTCGAGTTCCTGCTCGCGCCCGACGGGGAGTTCCACTTCCTGGAGATGAACACCCGCCTTCAGGTGGAACACCCGGTCACCGAGGCGACCACCGGACTCGACCTGGTCCGGCTGCAACTGCTGGTCGCCGAGGGCCAGCCGCTGCCGCTGACCGCCACCCCGCCCGCCGAGGGCCACGCGATCGAGGTGCGGCTCTGCGCCGAGGACCCCGTCCAGGACTTCCGTCCCGCGACCGGCATCCTGCACCGCTTCGCGATCCCCGGTCTGATCGGCGAGTTCACCCCGACGAAGGGCCTGCGCCTGGACTCGGGCGTGGTGGACGGCTCGACGGTCGGCGTCCACTACGACTCGATGCTCGCCAAGCTGGTCGCCTGGGCGCCCACCCGCGCCGAGGCGGCCCGGGCCCTCGCGGGCGCGCTGGCCCGGGCCGAACTGCACGGGGTGGCCACCAACCGGGACCTGCTGGTCCGGGTGCTGCGCAGCCCGGAGTTCGGCGCGATGGAGGTCGACACCGGCTTTCTCGACCGGCACGCGGAGGTGTTCGCCCCGCTGCTCCCCGCCGACCGGCTCCCCCTGGTCGCGTTGGCCGCCGCGCTGGCCGGCGCCGCCGGACGTCGGGCGTCCGCGCCCGTGCTCGGCGGGCTGCCGTCCGGCTGGCGGAACGTGCCGGCCTTCCCGCAGGTCACCCGCCTAACCGGGGCCGACGGCGAGATCGAGGTCCGGTACCGGCTGGATCGCGCGGGCGCGCTCGCCGAGTGGTCGGTGTCCCCCACCGCCGCGTCGGCCGGCCCGGACGGTTCGGCAGCGGGCGGCGACGCCACGTCCGGCGGGGACGGCGTACCGGCCGTGGCCGTGGCCGTGGTCACGCCGGATCGGGTGGTGCTCGATGTCGACGGGACGCGGCGGGCGTTCCGCGTACACCGGGTGGGGGCGGAGGTCTTCGTGGCCGGCCCGGACGGGGCGGCGAGCCTCACCGAGCTGCCGCGTTTCCCCCTGCCCACCGCGCAGCTGGCGGCCGGGTCGCTGCTCGCGCCGCTGCCCGGAGCGGTGACCCGGGTGCACGTCGAGGTCGGCCAGCGGGTGACCGGCGGCGACCTGCTGCTGACCCTCGAAGCCATGAAGCTCGAACATCCCGTGCTCGCCCCGGCCGACGGCGTGGTGGCGGAGCTGCCGGTGCCGGCCGGCGACCAGGTCGACACCGGGGCCGTGCTTGCCGTTATCGACAACTCCAGCTCGGCGCGTCTTACGCCGCGCCGCGACCTGGAGCCGTCGAACCCCCAGGAGGACCCGCGATGAACTTCGACCTCACCCCCGAGCAGGACCAGCTCCGCGACGCCGTGCGGGCGCTGGGCCGCAAGTACGGCCACGGCTACTTCGTCGAGAAGGCCAAGGCCGGCGCGCACACCACCGAGCTGTGGCAGGAGGCCGGCCGGCTCGGCTACCTGGGCGTCAACATCCCCACCGAGTACGGCGGCGGGGGCGGCGGCATCACCGAGCTGGCCATCGTCTGCGAGGAACTCGCGGCGGCCGGCTGCCCGCTGCTGCTGCTCGTGGTCTCGCCCGCCATCGCGGCCACGGTCATCAACAAGCACGGCACCGACGAGCAGCGCAAGCGCCACCTGCCCGGCCTCGCCGACGGCTCGCAGAAGATCGTCTTCGCGATCACCGAGCCGGAGGCCGGGTCGAACTTCCACCGGCTCGGCACGGTGGCCCGCCGCGACGGCGACGACTGGCTGCTCACCGGCCGCAAGTGCTACATCTCCGGCGTCGACGAGGCCGGGCACGTGCTTGTTGTCGCCCGCACCGAGGATTCTTCCACCGGCAAGCTCAAGCCGGCGCTGTTCCTCGTGCCGACCGACGCGCCGGGGCTGGAGAAGTCCAAGCTGGACATGGAGATCCTCTCCCCGGAGAACCAGTTCCTGCTCTACCTGGACAACGTCCGGCTGCCCGCCGACGCGCTGGTCGGCGAGTCGCTGGACGCCGGCCTGCCGGCGCTCTTCTCCGGCCTCAACCCGGAGCGGATCACGGTCGCCGCGATGGGCGCCGGCACCGGCCGGTACGCCATCGAGCGGGCCAGCGGGTACACCGCCACCCGGCAGGTGTGGGGCGGGAAGAGCATCGGCTCGCACCAGGGCGTCGCCCACCCGCTCGCTCACGCGGCCGTGCAGGTGGAACTGGCCCGCCTCATGATCCACAAGGCGGCCACCCTCTACGACGCGGGCCGCGACCTGGAGGCCGGCGTCGCCGGCAACATGGCCAAGTACGCGGCCGGCGAGGCCGCCGCGCTCGCCGTGGACACCGCCGTGCAGGCGCTCGGCGGGGCCGGCATGACCACCGAGTACGGCGTGGCCACCCTGCTCGGCGCGGTCCGTGCCGGCCGGATCGCCCCGGTCAGCCGCGAGATGATCCTCAACTTCGTCGCCCAGCACGTGCTCGGCCAGGACAAGTCCTACTGAGCGCCGGAAGCGCCGTTGCCCGGCACCCCGTCGTCGGGGCGCCGGGCAACGGGGCGGGCTTCAGGAGGTGGCGACCTTGTCGAACTTCTCCCACGGCCCGATCGACGTCCGGTTGGCGATGAGCGGCTGAGTGCCGGCGCTCTCCGCCACCACGTACCTGCCGTTGGCGTTGGCCCGGAGGCTGATGCTGCCGTCCGAGTTGTTGATGACGGTGAACTTCTCCCAGGCGCCGACCGACGTCCGGTTGGCGATCAGCGGCTTGGTGCCCCCGCTCTCGGCCACCACGTACTTGCCGTTGGCCCGCGAGCGGAAGGCGACGAACCCGCCGCCCGCGTCGACCATGTCGAACTGCTCCCACAGGCCGATCGACGTCCGGTTGGCGATGAGCGGCTTGGCACCGGCGCTCTCGGCCACCACGTAGCGGCTGTTGATCCGGGCGCGGAGGGCCACCGGGGCCGCGACCGCCGGAGCGCCGGTGAGCCGGGTGAGGGCCGCGTAGTCGCCCTTGAACACGTTCTGGCTGTAGTTGCCGGGCTTGCTGGGGTCGCCGGCGGCGTACTGCCAGATGGTCTCGGTCGTCCAGCCGGCCGGCAGGGGCGGGCGGGTGGCGGTGTAGCCGGCGATGTCCAGCGGGTTGGCGCCGAAGGTCGCGTTGTTGCCGGTGCACGGGTTCCAGTAGTTGGTGTTCGTGTAGATCATCACCGGCCGCCCGATGCGGGCCTTGACCTGGTCGGTGAAGGACCGGATCCAGGTCGACATCTCCGTCGTGGTCAGCCCGTAGCAGGTCGGCGCGCCGCTCCAGTAGGGCCATTCGATGTCCACCATCGGCACCAGCGTCTGGCTGTCCTTGGCGAACTGCGCGTTGTCGACGAAGAAGTTCGCCTCGGTGACCGGGTCACGCCCGTCCGGGCGGGCGAAGTGATAGGCGCCGACGAGCAGGCCGGCGGCCTTGGCCGCCGCGTAGTCCTCGGCGAAGTAGGGGTTGCGGTACGTCTGCCCCTCGGTGGCCTTGACGTACGCGAACTTGTAGCCGTTCGCCGCCACGGCCGGCCAGTCGATGGCGCCGAGGTTGTGGTCGTGGCTGGAGACGTCGATCCCGCGGATCGTGTAGCCGGCCGGGGTGTCGGCGCTCGTGGACGCCGAGGTGGTGCGCGCGCCCGGCTTGACGCCGGCGTTCGCCCGGCCACCACCGTCGGGAGCGGCGTCGGCCGCGCTGGCCGGCTGCGACATGCCGAGCGCGCCGAGCGCGAGCGCGGCGGACATCAGAACAGAGACCCATCTTCTTGACATGGCTGTCGAGAAACTCCTTGGTCGGGAGGTCGAGGGCCGCCGGTCGCCAAGGGGCGGATCACGGCGGCGGAATCGCTCTTCGCCTTCGGCTCGGGATCGGCCGGAGCGGGTTCGGCCGTACTGTAACCCGCCGGACCGGCTGCGCGGTGTCCCGCCCGCGGCGGCCTGGGCGAGCGGCCCCTCGGAGGAATCGATGTATACCTCTGGCGTCCGGTCCCGCTCACGATACCGCGCTTCGATCGACGGGCCCGATTATTGTCGTTGACGGCTAATGAACAGGCGATTCCGTAACGCCGGATCCGCCTGCGGTGAAACGCCTTTGAGAAAGGTTTCCCGCCACGTTCGTGGGTACTGATTCCGCACCGACGGAAGGAGAGGGACCGCATGATTGGCCAGGAACAGGTGACCACCGTCCGTTCGAGAAGGACCGGGTGAAGGACGCCCCGAACGTCGGCACCGAGCGGGAGCAGGCCGGCACGGCCCGCCTGCGCAAGTACGTGGTGACGGAACAGCAGCAGGTCAGCGTGCCGGTGCAGCGCGAGGAGGTGCGGCTGGAGCGGGAGCCTGTCACCGACGCCAACATCGGCAGGGCGATGGACGGCCCGGCGATCAGCGAGGAGGAGCACGAGGTCACCCTGCACGAGGAGCGCCCGGTGGTGGCCAAGGAGACCGTGCCGGTCGAGCGTGTCCGCCTCGGCAAGGAGACGGTCACCGACACTGAGACCGTGGGCGGGGAGGTCCGCAAGGAGCGCATCGAGGCCGACCTGCCCGACCGGGGTCGCGCGACCTGAGCTGACGATCAGACGCCAGGCGGCGCCGGCCCGACTTTCCGGAACGGCGCCGCCTGGCGTCTGCGCCCGCAATTCACCACCGCGGGTCGCGCCTTCGTTTTCCCCTTTGCGCGCGTGGGTACATCTGCGCCGGGAAATGCTTCTATCGACTGGAGGCCGATTCGATGAGAGACAATTTCGGGGACGCGGTGGGTGACGCGTTCCGTTCGGTGATGCTGTTCCTGCCCAAGGCGGTCGCCTTCATCGCCATCCTGGTGGTGGGCTGGCTGATCGCCAAGGCCGTGCTGAAGATCGTGGACAAGGTCCTGGAGCGGGTCCACTTCGACCGGGCCGTCGAGCGCGGCGGCATCAAGACCGCCCTCGCCCGCTCGAAGTACGACGCCAGCGACATCGTCGCGAAGCTGGCCTACTACGCGGTGCTGCTGGTGACCCTGCAGCTCGCCTTCGGCATCTGGGGCCCGAACCCGATCTCGGACCTGATCCACGGCGTGGTGGCCTGGCTGCCCCGGGCGTTCGTGGCCATCGTCAT